>JAISMZ010000215.1 GCA_031276475.1 Coriobacteriales bacterium | reverse complement strand
TTTCCAGGAACACAAAAGAGTACGTCCCCTTTGTGTCCCTGGAATTTTCACACAGTCTGCCGTCCCCACATCCCTATTCCCGCCCACCGCCTCAGCACCGTCCCCACATCCCTGTTTCGGCCCCTGCCCAAAGCCGTCCCCACGTCCCCGTTTCTGCCCCCGCCACATCTGTCCCCGTCTTGCCACCGCCTGAGCTGCGGCGTTCGGTTACTATTCTGAAACCTTCGCGGTTTTCTCCATAAAAAGCACATAATTAGAGTTGCAGATACCAAGGTCGCAGACAAGGCTCGCGGGTCGTCCGTGATGTTAGTCGCGGCCACTTTGGGAAGGGTACAAAAATGGGAACTCCGGCAAAGACATCATTAAAGGCGCCGTCGCGTCGCGCGCAAAAATCGCTGGCCTGCCTGTTGGCGGGGCTGCTGGCGTTTGGCATCTCTCCGGGCGCTTATGCGTCGGCGTTGGCGGAGCTGCCCGCGCAGGCGCAGCCCTTTGCCGAGCAACGGGCGCTGCTGGACGAGCTCGAGCGGACCGCCACCGCGCCCGGCCAGGGCAACGTCGCACAAAGCGACACGGCCTATCTTTTTGGGGGCAAGCGCTACAAGGTGATCTACAACGACTACATCGCCTGCTACGTGTCGGTTGACGACGGCAGCTTTAGCGTGCTGCCCACAACCGTCGCCTTTGACCCCAACAAGCCCGCCTCGCGCGCACGTTTTACGATTAACGGCGAGGACTACGGCTTTGGCGAGATCCGCGGCAACATCGACGCCGGCAATGGCACAATACTGATACCGCCGGTGGTAGAAAAGGACATGGTCGCCGCCCACTATGCCGTGGGCGACTACGTCATCTCGCAGTATCTGGCGATAACCAAAGACGCCAGCCACGCCGGCGGCTATGCCGTCAAGGTCGGCTACGGCGCGGAGTACTTTGGTGCACAGCCCGCCACGATATCCGGCGAGATTGTGATTGACACCCTGCTCGGCACCGACGACAACCTGGCGCTTTGCGATGAGAGCGGCACGCCGCTGGCGGCGGGGGCGGCGGTCGTGCCGGCGCCCGCGGCCCTCGCGGTGCCCGAAGACAGCGCCGGTGCCAAGGCCTTCCTGGTGCTCAACGAGGACAGGGGCACCGCGCCGCAGGCCGCGACCTTTGGCGAGCTGGCACAGCTTCTTGCCGCCCAGCCGGGAGCGGCGGGCGGCGGCGCGGCGGGCGGGGGCGGGGGCGCGGCGGGGGCGGCCGTCACCGACAGCGCCCTGAAGCTGGACTTCGCGCCGATAACCACCAATCCCACCACCGCAGCGGCCGCGACGGGCCAAAACGCCATCGCGGTATTCAACACCAACTACGGCTTCTACGACCTCAGCCCGGCGGCGCTTTCCCTCACGCCGGCACCCGCTCAAGCTGTGGAGGAGGACGCCGCGCTCCAGCCCGCCACCGCCGCGGATGCCGGGCAGCCGGACGGGGACGGAGCCGCCGAGGCCGAGGAGCCAAACGGAGCCGGAGCCGCTGGCGCCGGGGCCGCCGGCTCAGCGATGACCACCCTGGCCGACGCGCAGGGTGCGCACCGCATCTATATCGAAGCTGCTAAACCCAATAGCATTTCCCTGCTCACCCAGCTGCCCAAAAACGAGCACGGCGAGAGCTACGTGAGTGTTGGCGACACGATCTCCTTTGTCCCCACCCTGATAAACGACGGCCGCATCACATCGCGGCTGGAGCTGTCATACGGCAAGGCGGTAAACGGTGCCCAGGAGCAGGCGCTCCTGAACCTGGCCCCGGACGAGAACGGCGTATACACCCTCACCGTGCCGACGGATATATACGTGGACGCCAGCGACCCGGACAGCAACGGCCAGATAGGCATCGCCATACTCACCGACTTCGCCGAGGGTGCAATGCAAATACACGTGGATAATAACAGTTTCGTCGGCGACACCGTGCAGGCATACACGGTTGCAGAAAACGTGAACGTCTCCGCCGCCGGCGTTGACCTCGGCCACAGCAAGGCCGCCCTGGCAGGCGACACGGTCACCCTCGTGCTGGAGCGGACGGTGCCGGGCTATCTGCCAACGCTGGAGAAGTTCGCCCTTAGGAACTACGACACCCAATCCGAGACCGCTGTGACACCAAATCCTGTTGGCGGCGACACCTACACCTATGACATTCCCTCCTATACCGGCAACGTCGGCCTGCACATCGAGATAGGCTCAGAGGCACGTGCCGGCAACACCCAGATCATCAACAGGAAGATCATCGCCAGCGACCCCAGTGGGATTGGTTTTGCTGTGGAGACAAGCGACGACGGTGGCAGCACGTACACGCCCCTCGCGCTTGACGCGGGACTGCTGCGTGCGCCTGCTGGCCATTCTGTTAAGGTGCCCGCCACACAGATAACGAGCGCGACGTGGTTTGCCGCACAGAGCACCGTGGCCCTGACCGCCTACAACCTGTCGAACGGCACACAGATAGCCACGCAGAATCTGAAGGAAGACGCGACCGATTTCACCTTCCCCATGCCTGCCGCCAACGTAGAGCTGGTACTCAATCTCACAGCCAATCACCACATAACAACAAACATCCAATACGAGGCCGGCGGAGGCCCGAACTCCGGCGCCTCGCTGGCGATCTCACCGGAGAGCCCCAGCGCCGGCCAAACAGTAACCGTGAACGTCAACCTGTTTGGCGGCGGCTACAAGCTGGCAGCATCAAATCCCCTGACCGCTCATAAGACGGGCGACAGCCCCGCTGTAGCGCTCACCACGGTCGTCGCCGGGCAGTCCTACACCTTCACCATGCCCGCCCACGACGTGACCGTCGTTCTCAATTTGGATAATGTCGCAAGCCCGCCC
The DNA here is from genome assembly GCA_031276475.1 of Coriobacteriales bacterium. GTDB lineage: Bacteria > Actinomycetota > Coriobacteriia > Coriobacteriales > UBA8131 > JAISMZ01. The sequence continues at coordinate 4,962 of JAISMZ010000215.1, read as the reverse complement.
ACCATGCAAACCATCGCCACAAAGCCCTTCGTAGGCGAAGGCCAGACGGTCTTCGGCATCACCTACTGGACGGAAAAGGGCGACACTACCGACGACGCCTTCAAGGCCGGCGCCCTGGACACAACCAGCAAGACCGGCCAGGCCGCCGTGGGCAGCACGGTCCGGTTCTACGCCTCCAAACCCCCTGGCGTCTCCACCGACTGGCAACTCAAACGCGCCTACGTCATCGTCGGCGAGGGCGAAAACGCCGTGGAGCAGGCCTATGGCGAGGAGAGCAACCAGGGCCTGATCACCAGCCTCGGCGAAGGCTACTACAGCTTCACCATGCCCGATGCCCCCGTGACCATCGGCGTCGAAGGCCAGAAGGACGCCGCGCCCGGCCAGATCGTCACCGAGACAAAGATGCTGGTCAACGGCCAGGAATACCCCTACACCGGCCAGGGCGACGCGGGCAACCTCCAAGCCTATAAGCTCCACGCAGGTGCCTTGGAGAAGGCCGACGGCGTCCTCATCGGCGAGACGGTCTTTATCGCCGCCTACCCGATGCTGGGCGGCAGCCTCAAATCCATCACGGTGGAGCAGGAGGGCTACGCACCCCTGAACATCACGAGCACCAAAGCCTACAACCCGCAGCTGAACACCGACGTCTTCTCCTTTAAGGCCCTGCGCGGCAGCGTTTTTAAGGTCACGGCGCTCTACGAGGCAAGCAACAAGACCAGCGTTATGATCCTCGGCCACGAGGACGACCCCGACCTGGAGTTCATCGGCGAGCGCACGCGCGACCTCTCCTTTGCCCAGATCTACGACCCCAACGCCAGCAGCCGCGCGCTTAACGTCGCCAGCACGGTAATCGAGCTTAAGACCACAGACGAACACGTCGGCGACTACCTCTACACCCTCAGCGAGGCCGCAAACCCCAGCTACGGTGCCGACGACATCCAATTAGAGTTGTTGGAGTATAAAGACGGCTACAGCCGCTACGAGTTGACCGTCAACGCCACGTCGTCAAAGATGCCCGTGGAGCTCTATGTTCAAAAGTCGGACTACAGCAAGCGCCCGGTAATCACCGGCATGACCGTCAACAACAGCAATCAGGACAAGTTCAACAACCTCGTCATCACCGGCGAGAACCTGCGCAACCTGACGCAGACCGTCCCTTACGACTACCGCCCCACTATCTACCTTCGCCAGATCGGGCCGGGCAACAACACCGTCGCCTACCAGGTACCGCGCGCGGCATTGCAGCCCAACGCCGCCGGGACCCAGGCCACGCTGGCCGTGGCGCACGCAGACCTTGTCCTCCTGGAGCCGGCAGCTGCCCCCGCCAAGCCGGAGTTCAGCAGCAAATACGATTACGAGGCGCAGATTGAGTGGTACTGGGGCAGCGAGCTTGGCCCCATGACCTTAAGCGACATCGCCCGCACAAGCTGGACGCTCAACGACGCCTCCTTTGACTTTAAGCCCAACGCCGAATACTGCTACGCCGCCGTGGGGCTTCTCCACAGCTTTCAGTTCTCCTATGGCGTAGTGGCCGGCGAGACGATGGAGACCGCTAAGAACAACGACGCCTTTAGCGAGACCTACCTGACGTTGGAGTGCAAGGGCGGCTTTAACATCAGCACTTCCGGCGGCCAGACGCAGCTGACGCTGAAGGACCCCGCGAGCCCCGTGCTGGTAAACGGGATACTGACGCTGGAGCCCTCGGGCTCGGCCGGCACCTCGTTTTTGCTGGCGCAGTCGCGCGACCCGGGCGGCCTCTACAACGTGACGCTGAGCACGAACCGCCGGCTGGTCGCCAAGGGCACGACGGTCTTTTCCCCCGTGGGCAGCCTGGGCACCCTGCGGATGGACTTTACCAGCGGCAAGTATTATTCGGCCACAGAAGAAGTCTTGGAGACGCCACAGCGCAGGGGCAAGTCGCTGCCGACCTTCGTGCCGCAGGGCAACATCACGGTGGACGTGCTGGGCTATAACGGTTTTTCGGCCGAGTACCACAGCATCAAGCTGCTGCCGACCAAGATACAGCTCGCGGGCGACCTGCTGCTGCAGGTCCCCGGCATCGAGATGCCGCTGGCGGGCCTGGCCCTGGAGACCCTGCAGCTCGATCTGGCCAAGGCCAATCCCGGCTTTGACGGCATCAAGGCAGTTGGAGAAGTGGGCGGCAGCTTTGCGATCATCACCCTTCAGGGCAAGGGTGAGATTGACACCTTTAACAACTACTATCGCTTTGAGGGCGAGGTGGAGATTCCCGTCTTTGAGGCCAGGGGCTATTTGGAGCTGGTGGAGTCCCAGCGCTTTAAGATCCCGATGCTGGAGGCCTTTCATATGCAGGTTGCCGGTGATAAGGGCATCCCGCTGGTGCCGCCGGTGACCATTGGCTACCTTAACGGCTTTGAGGGCGGCGTCTACGGGCTGGCCGGCACGCTGGACTACGACCCTACAGATCCCGCCAAGCCCATCCTGCCGCCGCTGCGGATCGCCGGCGGGGCGCGCTTTCAGCTGCTTGAGCTGGTGGAGTTCTGGGTGGAGCTTACCGCCGGAGCGGGCTACTTCAAGCAGTCGCTGCACGACGCCTACGTCAACCTGAAAGGCATAAACTTTCAGGTCATCGAGGAGCTGACGATGGAGATAGGCAGCTTTGAGGACCACCCGGCCGGCCAGCGCAGCCGCACCGTGTTTGGCTACAACGGCCGCCTGCGGGCCAATCTGCTGAAAGGCATCATCTCGGACGTCTTTATCGCCGAGGGCAACCTGACGGTCAACGCCAGCATGGATCACCCCTCCTACTGGCTGGCCAAGAAGGACACCTATACGGATGTCCTGTCGCTTTTGCAGGCGATTAACGCACGCTTCAGTGCCAGCGGCAACATCAACGGGCTTCTCCAAGTGCCCAAATTCGCTTTGCTGGGCACCAACTACGGCCCGTTTAAGATCGCCGAGGCGGGTGCCTGGTTTGACGCCCGAATACCTTTGAGCTCGCGGATTTACACGACCTGCTTCCGCGTGGGCGGAAGCCTCAGCTGGGGCCCGGTGGGGATAGAGGTGGAGTACGACTTCATGCAGCCCGCGAGCCCGCCCGACTTCTCCTTTGAGCTGTTCTCGGCGCAGGGCGGCGCGGTGGGCGCGGGCGCGGGCGACGGCGCTGCGGATGCGGGCGCGGGCGACGCTGCGGGCGCGGGCGGCGGCGCAGGTGCGGACGCGGGCGGCGGTGCGCTGTACGCCCAGGCCTTTGGCGACACCAACAGCGGCGGCAGCATCGTCATCGGCGAGGGTATGCGCGTGGTCGCCGACAGCTTTGGTGCCCTGCCCACGCCGCTGGCGCCGACGGCCCTGGCGCCGCGCTCCACGAGCAACATGAGCGCCCTGGCGGTGCCCGATCTGAGCACAACGGCCAGCATCAGCATCTACGGGGACAAGGACAGCTTCATCCACAGCATCTCAGTGCCCGACGACGGCAAAGATCACTGGATCCAGGCCGCCAGCCTGGTTGCGGGCGAGGAGCTGGATCTGACCCTCTACGCGCCGGACGGCACGCCCGTCGCGCTCAAGCCGGTGCCCTACAACGCCGAGAGCACCGCTGAGCAGGGCGAACACGGCTACAACGCCCTGCGCAGCCAGGACGGCTCGGGGCTGCTGGTCTGCCTGGACACGCCGGGCGAGTACAAGCTAACCTCCAACAGCGAGTTCAGAAGCTGGGTGATGGACGCCAATCCGGCACCGGAGCTTACGGAGAGCAAGCTGGAGGGCGACGCGATCTCGTTTAAGGCGGAGAACCTGGAGGACGGCGCGCGGTATTTCTACAAGGTCATGCTGGAGCAGAAAAGCAGTTATAACGGCGACGCGGACAGTGCCAGGGTCTTGCAGGAGGAATACTTTACCGCCGACAACAACGGCGAGGCTGCCGCGTCGCTGCCCTTGTCCAACTACAACCTGAACGAGTCGCTGGAAAGCGGCGACTACATCCCCACGGTGCTGCTCTACAGGGTAAGCGGCACGGATGACCCCGCCACGACGGACGTGGACGAGGAAGAACGCGAGCTTGTCTCCACAGGTGAGATTTACACGCCCATCACGGTTGTAAACTCGCGGGCGGCTGCCATCGCGCCGGGCGCGCTCGGCGACCTTACGGTTACGGCGGCCGGCAATGAGTCCATCAACCTGGCCTTCAGCCGGCCGACGGTCGCCGCTGGCTTTGGCGCAACCCCCGATGACGGCGATCCCAGCACTAATGAGAGCGCAAGCCAGCCCAGCTGGCAGCCCGCCTACTACCAGGTGGACCTCTACGACGAGACGGGCCAGCTGGCCACCAGGGCGATGGACGACAACGGCGCCCAGACCGAGACGCCGCTGTCCTTTACCATCAACGACGCCTCCAGCAAAGACGGCAGGCTCGATGTTGTGCTGGCCGGCATTCCAGGCGGGCACAGCTACACCGCAGAGGTAACGCCGGTCTATACCGCGCGCTATGAGGCACCGGCCGCCGTGCAGCAGACCATGACCCTGGGGCTGCTCGCCATAGACAGCAATACAGGTACAAACAATAACACTATAAGTTTGGAGCAGAAAGGCTCGCCCGTCACCAGGGCCGTCGCGGTCCCCAATGCCGCCCCGCCAAAGCTGACGCTGACGGCAGGCGGCGCTGCCAAGGGCGCCGTTAACGGCACAACCACCTATTATCTGTCGACGGCTGCCGCACTTACCATCGCGGCGGATCAGCCCTCCGAGATAACGGTGCGCAAATACTCCGCAGGTGCCGCCGCGCCCGTGCTGAAGTCGGCCACGAACAGCACCTCGCTACAGCTGGCGGCCGCAGACCTTGCCGATAAGGCCAACGGCGCGAGCAGCTCCGAGGTCGTCTCCAGCGGCCTGTTTGCGATCAGCGCCAAAAACGCTTCCGGCGACACCACGCTGGAGCTCGTGAACATCGTCGTTGACACAAACGCGCCCTTCCTGCTCGTCGAC
>JAISMZ010000288.1 GCA_031276475.1 Coriobacteriales bacterium | reverse complement strand
GGCCCGAGGGCATACTGCGCACGGCCGATTCTATCAATCAGCACCACCGTATCGTCACGGCGGGGAATGAACTGCTCGCTGGGCAGATAACGGCTCCCGGCGTAGGCGGACTGCCCCTGCGTGAAGTATTCGTTATAGCCAACCTGTTGGTAAAACCGCCCCGCGTCTGTTAATTCGGCGGCATCAGGGCGCTTGATCATCTCGTTTGAATCGCTTGAGTCGGCAACTTTCAGGCAGATTTTAAAACGCGCGTTAGACCAGATCTGATCGGTCACCACTCCGCTCGGCTTTTGAGTGGCCAGCACCAGATGGACGCCCAAACTGCGCCCGATGCGCGCGGCCGAAACCAGCTGCTCCATAAACTCCGGCTGCTGGTCCTTGAGCTCCGCAAACTCATCGGAGACGATCAACAGATGCGGCATAGGCTCCGATAGCAGCCCCAAGCGGTAGAGCTCCTGGTACTTATAGATGTCCATCGTTCCCAGACCAGCGATGTCGCGCGCCCGATTAAAGGCTGCCTGGCGACGTCGCAGCTCGGACTGGATAGAGATTAGCGAGCGGTTGATGGCCGCGCCTTCCAGGTTGGTGATGGTGCCCGCAACATGCGGCAGCCGGGCGCCTGCGCTGGCAAAGGCACCGGCCAGACCGCCTCCCTTGTAGTCGATCAGCACGAAGGCGACTTCATCGGGACGATAGCTGATGGCCATCGAAAGCAACCAGGTAATTATCAGCTCCGACTTACCCGATCCGGTCATGCCGGCAATCAGGCCGTGGGGACCGTGGGCGTTCTCGTGGATATCCAGCATCACCAATCCGCCATCCTCGCCAATGCCCAAAGGCGCGGCCAGGCTGTAGGTCGGATTGCTCTTCTGCCAGCGGCCGGAGATATTCAGATGCTCAGGCTTGCCCACCTGAAACATTTCCAAAAAGCCAATCGACCTGGGCAGCTTGGCCAAACTCTGCGGCTCCGGCAACTGCAAAGACGCCAATTCGTCAGCCAGGCGCTTGCAGGCGCTGTTTGCGAGTGCCTTGTCAGTAGCAAAAAACAGGTCGCTGACCGCTTGGTCACGCGGGCAGAAAACCCGTCCCAGCTGGGTTCCGGCGATGTTTAATGCGGTCCGATAGCCTAAAGCCTTGTTGCCAGCGATACGGTCATCTGGAGCAAGATCGATGATTCGCTGGCATTCCTTGGGCAACTGATGGATGCTATCCGCGACGCTGATCAGAGAAAACCCGCGGTTCTCACGTGCCTCGGCCAGACTCGACAGCAGCCTCACCCGATGCTGAAGCTCACAGTTCGCGCAGATCACAACGTAGTACGCACCATAATCGCTGAGAACCTCGCTGCGCTGCATTACCTGCCGGGCGACAAGCTCGCGCTCCAAACGTATTGAGAGCGCCTGTGCTTCTGCGGCGTTGGTTGCGGTGAAGCGCATTCGAAAGTCCTGATCAAAAAGATGGGGAAGGTTCGCCAGAGGACCCCACTCAGGCTCCTCGCCAGGCTCAACGAAGAGGACGATCTTCACCTCATCAGGCGCGTGCAACACCGCGATCTGGGCGAACAGCCCACGCAGGAAGCCCCAGAGCTCTTTGCGGCCCTGCGTGTGCGTCCCCACAGTATCGGGCCGCGCGACGCCGAGGATGCCGCAGACATATTGCTCAACCAGGGCGATTGCAACCGGTACGGCCTGCAGCAACTGAGGAACGCGCGATAATTCCACCACTCTGTCAAGTAATGGATCGCCCCTCAAAGACAGCTTGCCCGTTGGCCAACGCAAACTCATCCGCAGCGGGACATCACCGGTGCCCAGGCGCAACTCCAAAAAATCATGCTGGGTCGGTGTACGCTCAAACAGGCTGCGGTCATGGTTCAGTACGCGACGGAAGCACTCGTCAACGCTAACGCGGTTCTCGATAAGTATTTTTCTCTGTCTTTCAATCTCCGCCGCAATCTCTGCCCAACGAAGGCCAAGGTATTCACTGTAGACCTGCTGGCGACGGGCCTCTGTCTTTGCCTCTTTCTTTTTGCTGTAGCGCGATTGCAGGTTTGGCCACAGCACCGCGCCAAGAATCATCACCACCACCATCGCCAACATCGGCAGGGCACGCAGCATGTTACCCTGTTCAGAGATCAGATTGCTGAGCATATAAAGCCCCATCATCGCCGAGGCCAGAGCCATGCAGAGCGACGGGCCAATGCGCAGTAGCGCGGGTGGTTCCTCGTGAACGGCCGGTGCGGGCGGATCCTCAATCTCCAGGGAGCGTTCGCTTATCGCGCTGCGGATCCGCGGGCTGCGGTGGAACAGTTTGGCCCCGCGTTTGAGCTTCTCCTCCTCAACCTGAAGCGCCCGACCCAACTGATCACTGGCAAAGCGGTTCGTCTGCGCAAGACGGCACGGTAAGTCGCTGGGATGAGGGCGCACTCGCAGCTGTCCTTTGGGGTTGTTAAACGCTATCTGCCGTGCACAGATGACTATCTTCAATCCCAGGATAGTGATCACATCTCCACTGGATAAAGGCACGAAGCGCTGTTTTGCTATAGCCTTCCCGTTAACATAGACGCCATTAGCCGAGTCGCAGTCAGCGAGATAAAAACTTCCCCGCCATAAACGCAACAGGGCATGGTTGGCGGAGACGAACGGTGATGATAGCTTAAAGCGATTGTGCTCCGAGCGCCCAATGCTGATCTCGGTGTCTTTGCTCAAGCCCAGCCTGGTAAACTGCCGATCCTGCTCGCCCGGACGCCGCACCAGAAGCGACATGGTAGCCTCCCCCTTTTTCCCCAGGTGGTAAAGACCAACATCTGGACGCAAGATGCTCTGTTCGCAAAGGTGGCCACCCTCGTCATACAGCCGCACCCCGGTCTGCGGGCGCAGCTGCCAGCTGCCATCAACTGCCTCTATGCTCGCCAGACGGCGCGGCAGGCCTCGCCCATCGAGGTCGCTTATCCAATGCTTGCCCTCCACTTCATCGGGTAGCACCGAGTTAAAGACCCTGTCTCTCCTGATCACCGTACAGGTCAATGGCATTCTTCACTCCTTTTTCGCCGCTGCTCTCAGTCCCACCACTATTAACTAGACTAAGAATAATGTGGAGCCGTTATGCAGACTCAGCTGTCCTACCAGCCTGTCAGCGGGAAGTTCCTCGCCGTCTTCTATCCTCAGCAGCGCCAAAGAATCTGTTGGTGAGAAGAACGCCCCGTCAGTCTCTAAGAAAATACGGGCAACCAGCTGCGTCGCCTGCCCCAGCGTCAAACACCGAGGCACCCAAAACTCCCGCGTCTGCTCGGCGGCAGCGCAACGGATGCTCAAAAGTAACTTGTCGTTCATCCTAACTCCCAATTCGCTTTGCAATATTAGCTAGAAAGACTGAAATCTAATACTAGCTACATACTATATCATAGTATGTGTTCGCATCTCTGTCAAGGCTTGGCGAGGCGGGCGGGCTCGACAGCAACATCGCCAACAGCATCGGCGATATCGGTTATAATGCAGCCATGTATGTGAATCAGGAGGATACCGTGAAGATCTTCAAGGAGTTCAAGGACTTTGTCTCACGCGGCAACGTTATGGATCTGGCCGTCGCGGTGGTTATGGGTGCGGCTTTTACCGCCATCATCAACTCGCTGGTGTCCGATCTGATCACTCCCCTGCTCTCCATCGTCACCGGTGGCTACGACTTCTCCCAGTTGGTGCTGGTAATCGGCTCGGCAGAGCACCCCGCCAAGTTCTCCTATGGCTCTTTTCTTGCCGCTGTAATCAACTTCTTAGCCATCTCGGTGGTGATCTTTGTCATGGTCAAGGTGATGAACAAGTTCTCGCGTAAGAAGCGTGAGGAGACCCCCACCCAGGTCTGCCCCTACTGCGCCGAGGAGATCCCCGCAGCCGCTGTACGCTGCCCATCCTGCACGACCGTGCTCGACGCCAACAAGGTGCCCGAGGAACTGCGCTAAAAAACCACCTGCCCGGCGTTTGCCAGAGGGCAGGTGGTTCTCCAATCAAATTCAGATAGTCATAAGCCGGCTGTAGCGGCCTGGCGCG
>JAISMZ010000160.1 GCA_031276475.1 Coriobacteriales bacterium | reverse complement strand
GCAGTAGTGCTGAACAACATAGCTGCCGTCACTGTGTGCGTCAATCAGCGCCTCCCATTCGTCTTGGCTGACCCCGCGGCCGGCAAAGACGCCGACCGAGCCATAACCGTCGATCGGCTTGATGATCCACTGCTCGCGGTCGCGCCGGATGGCTTTCAAATCGGTCTCCGCAGCGCTCAGATTTGCCGTGAAAGGCACGTGGCGCTGCACGAATTCGCGCTCCGTAGGTGTTAGGAAGCTTAGCGTCTGCGGGTGATGGAGCATGCGAAAGAGCGCCTTACTGTGCGCGACCTGGGTTCTGAAGCCACCCTGCATACAGACCGCTTCATCGCGCACGGCAGCACAGAGGGCAAAGCTGCCGGAGATCCGCTGCGGTTGCGGCCGCGCGACGTCAAAAAGCGCCCGGCGGGCTGTTGTTGGCGCGCTGGCCAGGTCGGCAACGATCTCGGAGGTCACAGCGCGTCGGTAGATGGCATCCACGGGCAGCGCCAGGCGGTGAGCGGGGTGTTCAGGGTTGATGTCGCTGGCGTAGAGCTTGCCTTGGGTATAGAGCAGATCGGGGATATCGCAGATCAGACAGACGCAGCCCGCCGCCTCAAAGCGAGCCCGGAACTCCTCCAATTCGTTGATGGTCATGCTTTCGCGAAAATCCACGATGGCGATGGTGGGGCCGCCGTTCGCCACGCTACTGCCGCTCGCCACGCCGGAGTCGTCCGCCACGCTACCGCCGCCCGACCTCCACTCATTCCAGGTCGCCAGAAAGGCCTCCACCCAGGGGTCAAAGAGCTCCTGAGCGCACAGCGCATGAGTCTTTGCCGTCAGGGCAAAACTGGGTGTCAGGGCCAGCGCGTTGCAGATCTCACGATCCTCGTTCATCGCGCTGGAGCCATCGGTATTAAACTCGCAAAACATGAAGTCGCCGCTGCGCTCGTCAAAGAAGATGTCAACGCGCATGATCGGGATCAGGCTGTGGTAGCCGCTGGGCAGACGTATCAGTTGCTCCAGGACATCGGTAAAGCCGAACAACGCTCGATACTCTGCGTCATCGAGGTAGCGTTGTGTCACCCTGTTCAGGAGCGTCGCCGTCTGCTCGGCGATCTGCCTGAAGCGGGTCAGCGTCGCCAGACCGTAGACCTTGGGTAAATAGCCCATCCGCACAACCGCGCCGTGATAGATGGCTGTGGAGTCATCCAGATACTGTTGCGCGCTGAGGCGACCTTCCCTGTCGCCCTTAAGATGGTGAAAGGCGGCCTCATAGGCCTGAGCGGCAGACAGCGTGCCGTCTGTGGGTTTATCCGAGTCGCAGGAAGTCATGGTCTTATTGTAGCGCTAAGTCCTGTGGCTGACGAGGGCAGGCGGTGGCACATCGAGCAGCGTCTTGCGCTCGGCCACCAAATCGCCCAGAGGGTCAAGATAGTCGACCTCATCCTCATCCAGACCGTAACCGGCCATCACCAACAGGCCCTCCAGCCAGCGCCCGGCACTGCGGCCGTAGACGTCTGCGTCGTAGCCGTCGTGGCGCAGGTTCACCGTGGCCTGAGCGACCGCCGTGTCGTCCAGCCCGGCAAAGCGGCGGCCCAGCTCGGCCAGTGCCTCGGTCTGGTAGAAGAGCCCCTTCAGCAGCGCCGTGTAGGCCAGCGCGTAGCGCGGCGGCATCGAGTCGGCCGGCCGGATTTCCAGATAGCGTTTAAAGCGGGTGTCAAAAAAGAATAGCGAGAGGATGTGCTCGATATCCGCGTCGCTTAACTCCCTGCCAGCATAAGCTGTCGAGAATGACGCCCCGTCAGCCCAGGTCGCGCCCGCCCCGGTCAGGCTTGGCGGCAAGAAGATGGCCGGGGAGCGCAGCAGTGCCTCCGCATAGGCACGAAAGCCGAAGTCCGCGGCAAAGCTGCCCGCTGGCAGCAGACTGCGGCGGGCGTCAACGTCGTTCCAGATCGCGGCTCGAACCATCCCCGTGGGCACTTCCAGACCGCTCGCGGCTACCAGTCCCGGATCCAATGCAGCGTCAAACACCGAGCATCCCTCAAAGACACGCGCGTTGTCGCATAAAAACGACAGCAGCGGCCCCAGGCCCAGCGCCACCCGCATCTTGCGCACCGCGTCTTCCTCGCTGGCAAAATCCAAACTGACCTGGCAGGAGGCCGTCGCTCGCATCATACAGATACCGTGGCGCCCGCTCTGCGCAAAATGCTTATCCATATATCGGTATCGATCTTTAGGAATCAGAGGTATGTCGCGGGCAAGCGCCTGTGGATGATAACCGGCATAACTCAGTTCAAGGCCCTCCCGCTCAAGTATCGGTGCCAGTTCATCGTAAAAGGCTGTATAAATCGCTTCAATCTCGGGGATGGTGGTAGCCGGGCCGATGCTTATCTCCAGCTGAGCGCCCGGTTCCAAAGTTAGCACCGCCTGCTCACGCTGCAGTCCCACGAGGCTGCGTTTGCCCTCGGCGTCCTCCTCCCAAAGCGCCTCGTCATAGGCGCCGGCCAACTCGGCAAGGATATCTGCAACGCCAATGCGCCCGGGATGATCCGGGTAATGATAGAAAACCGGCCGATGCGTGTCGCGTTCAACGATGAAATGCTCCAGCTCAAAGCCCAGGCATTGGCCGCAGGGAATCTCAAAGCCTCCGCGCAGATAGGCGGCGATGGCCTCGGCTTGGCGGTTCACTAAAACGTCAGCGGCAGCATCCAATCCAGCAGACGCATTCCGCGATTCGGTGGAGTAATCAATCATAACTTATATTGTAACATATATTGCCGGCCGACAACGGCGCGGCGTTTTGTTATCATTACACCACTCCCAGTTTTACCCCGCTGTCGTGACCGCTCGCTTGCCGATGAGCCGCCACCTCGCCAAAAGAGAAAGGCAAAACCGTGTCCAACAATACGAACAGCTACGTCTTCAGTTCCGAGAGCGTCACCGAAGGCCATCCCGATAAGGTCTGCGACCAGATATCAGACACTGTGCTCGACAATATCCTCAAGGAAGAACTAGTTTTGGAGGAGAGCGGCTACGTCTCCACCGAGGGCACGCCCGCCTCCGTAAACAATGCCCGCGTGGCCTGCGAGACGATGGCTACCGAAGGCCAGGTATTCCTGCTCGGAGAGATTCGCACCCAGGCCTATGTGGACATCGACAAGCTGGTGCGCGAGGTGGTGCGCGACATCGGTTACGACGATCCCGAGACCGGCTTTCACTATAAGTCGATAGGCATCACCAATGCCATCCACCAGCAAAGCGCCGACATCGCCCAGGGCGTCGATCAGTCCTGGGAGGCCCAGCACGCCAACGCTGCGGTTGATGCCTATGAGGCCATCGGCGCCGGGGACCAGGGGATCATCTTTGGCTATGCCTGCAATGAGACCGCTCCCCTGATGCCGTTGCCGATATTTCTGGCCCACCGTCTGGCCGAGCGTCTGACCGCCGTGCGCAAGGACGCCACGCTGCCCTTCTTGCGCCCTGATGGCAAGACTCAGGTCAGCGTCACTTACGAGAACGGCAAGCCCAAGTCTGTGGCTACGGTGCTGATCTCCACCCAGCACACCGCCGAGGTAGATGTGGAGGGCGAACTGCGCCAGGCCTTAATTGAGCAGGTAATCGCGCCGGTCTTTGAACAGTGGCAGATCGATTGGACGGATGCAAAGGTGCACGTTAACCCCACGGGGCGCTTTGTCATCGGCGGGCCGGCCGGCGACAGTGGGCTTACCGGCCGCAAGATTATTGTTGATACCTACGGCGGCGCGGCCCGCCATGGCGGTGGCGCCTTTTCTGGCAAGGATGCCACCAAGGTAGACCGCTCGGCAGCCTACGCCGCGCGCTGGGCGGCCAAGAATATCGTCGCCGCCGGCCTGGCTGAGCGCGCTGAGCTGCAGGTCGCCTACGGCATCGGCATCGCCGAGCCGCTGTCGCTGCTGGTGCAGACCTTTGGCACGGGTACCGTACCCGACGCCTTGCTTGCCCAGGCGGTGCGCGAGGTCTTTGACCTGCGGCCGGCCGCGATCATCGACGCCCTCAGCCTGCGCCGGCCGATCTTTCGCAAGACCTCCAACTACGGGCACTTTGGGCGCGAGTTGCCGGAGTTCACCTGGGAACAGACCAATCGCACGGCAGAGCTCTTGGCCCGGGTATAAGCGTCGGTTCGGCCCCGTTGCCCCAAGCCGCCGGCACAGACTCGCCAAAAAACAGCCGAGGTCAGGGCGTTTGCCCCGGCCTCGGATTGCTCAGTGTCGCTGCGCTGATGCTGGGCTTTATGCCGCATCTTCCTTTGCCATCTCGATCACCACGATGTGTGCGTTTTCCTCAAGGGCTTCAACAACAACATCCTCTTCAGTGATCTCAACGGCGTCGCGGGCGTGCAGGCCGATGCCGTTGACCCGCGCCCGGCCCTCTGCCACTACCAGATAGGCCTGGCGGCCCGGCCCGACCTCAAAGGGAAGCGAGTTGCCGGCGTTAAGGTAGGTCGCGTACATATTGATGTCCTGATGAATCTTTACCGGAGCCGGATTGTTGGCGTTGTCGGTGCTGGTGGCAATCGGCAGCCATTTGTCGATGCGATCCTCCCAGACAAAGCGATGGTCGCCATAGGCGGGCTGATAGTCGTCCTGATCGACCAATATCCAGATCTGAAAGAAACGCAGTGGGTCGTTGCCCAGGTTGTGCTCGCTGTGCCAAACACCCGTGCCAGCGCTCATATACTGGGTCTGGCCACGGGTGATGGTCTGCTTGTTGCCCATGCTGTCACCGTGGGTCAGCTCGCCTTCCACCACGTAGCTGATGATCTCCATGTTCCGGTGAGGATGAGTATCAAAGCCGGTTCCCGGCAGTACAATATCATCATTCCATACTCGTAGCGCACCAAAATTGATGTTTTCGGGGTTGTAGTACTCGGCAAACGAGAAATGAAAATGGCTGTCAAGCCAGCCGTGGACGCCGCGGCCCATCTTTGCAGAATCGATTGCGCGTAACATGGTGTCCTCCTTCAGGTTGCGGTTCAGGGTGAATTGATATGAGCACCATCATACACCTTAGTTGTGAAGAAACTGCGGAGAAATGATTACTCGCACATATCAATTTAGACTCAGCGCTCAGCGTCCGCTGCGCCCTCTGAGCATCCTTACCAGCAGGGCCTTCAGCCGTCCGACAGGCCCTGTCGCAGGTCGCGTGGCAACGATGGTGGTCTCCACGGTCTTCTCCAACTCTTTTTGCGCCTGGCGCATCAAAAACTGCTGGCTGTCGATGGGCGGGTCGCTGGGCGGGCAGGGGATGTAGTGACCGGATGAGGTCAGCATCCGCGCCTTTACCGAGTCGTTCAGCTCGGTATCGAGCAGGGCCAGCACCCGGGCCCTAAGCTGCGGATCAAAGACCGGTGTGAACAGCTCGACGCGGCGGGTGGTATTGCGCGTCATCATGTCGCCGGAACCCATGTAGAGGTCACAGTCCTCGCCAGTACCAAAACGGTAGATCCGCGAATGCTCCAAAAAGCGCCCGACGATGCTGCGGATGTGGATGTTATCGGTGTAGCCCTTAACACCGGGAACCAGACAGCAGATGCCCCGGATGATCAGATTGATGTGTGCGCCGGCCATCGAGGCGCGCACCAGCGCCTCGATTACGCCCTTATCGGTTATCGAGTTGCATTTGATGGTGATCACGCCGTCGCTCCCCCGAGCTCCTTCGCGGGCGATCAGCTCCAGCAGGCGGCGACGAAAGTCGCGCGGCGCCACCAGCAGCGTTGGGTAGCTGTCATCCACCTCCGCGACCAGCATATTGCGAAAGAAGCGGATTGCGTCGTCGGTGATCGCCGAATTGGTTGTCAGCAGCGAGATATCGGTGTAGAGGCGCACGGTCTTCTCGTTATAGTTGCCCGTGCCGATGTGCACGAAGTACTCGTTGTGGCGGTTGCCGCGGCGGGTGATCAGCATGATCTTGGCGTGCATCTTGTAGTCCAGTTGGCCATAGAACACTCTGCAGCCCGACTCCTCCAATCGTTTAGCCCAGCCGATGTTATTCTCCTCGTCCATCCGAGCCCTCAGCTCAATGAAGACCACGACCTGCTTGCCGTTTTCGGCGGCCGCTATCAGGTACTCGGCCAGGCGTGAATGATCCGCTACGCGGTATAAGGTGATCTGTATCGAGACGACATCGTGATCCTCGGAGGCCTCCTTGATCAGCGATAACAGGGGTTGGATACTCTCAAAGGGATGCATCAGTAAGACGTCGCTTTGGCGCAGGTGTTCGATCATGCCCACGGTGGTGCCATCCGCGCTGCTGCCTGCCAGTAAGTTCTGGGGGACAACCGGCTCAAAGGCCGGGTAGCTGAGCTGTTTGCGCTGCTCCTCGTCGGTGTTATTGCGCAGTATACCGCTGTAGCCCAGATCTAACGGAGCCTTGCTGGTAAAGACCTGTCGAGCACTGAGCGACAGTCGTTTGCGAAAGTATTCCGGCAGTTTCCTCAGGTCGCTGCCCTGTACCTCCAGGCGCACGGGGTGCAGTCGTTTGCGCCGTTTGAGCAGCTTGGTCATGTAGTCCATAAAATCTTCATCGGTATCAAAGTTCTCATTGATCGTGTCGATGTCGGCGTTGCGGGTGACGCAGATTACCGCCCGCTCGTCAATCTTGTAGCGCTTGAAGATGCTGCCGCAGTAATGCAGGATAATATCTTCCAAAAGCAGGTAGCCGCCATCATCGGTAAAATAGATCCGCTCCACATCGTTGGGCAAGGCGATCAGTCCGTAGAGCATTTTGGAGCCCTTGGTCTCCAGGCGCAGGGCGACGAACAGGCGTTTGTTCTCCAGATGCGGGAAGGGATGCGTCTTGTCGATGATCTGGGGGGCGAGCAGCGGTTCGACCATCTTTCGGTAGTACTTGCCCAGAGCCGCCTCATCCTCAACGCTCAGTTCGCCGGGCAGTCGGCGCGCCATACCTGCACGGGCCAACTCGGCCTCCACGCGGGCATAGGCGACGTCGCGGTTGTGGTACAGCGGCACGACGGACTGATAGATCCG
Organism: Coriobacteriales bacterium; assembly: GCA_031276475.1. GTDB lineage: Bacteria > Actinomycetota > Coriobacteriia > Coriobacteriales > UBA8131 > JAISMZ01. The sequence goes on along the minus strand of JAISMZ010000160.1, from coordinate 3,780 downwards.
TTCCAGCAGCTCGGCGGCACCCCAGCCGGTCTTGCCATCGATATACTTGGTGCCAAAACGGGCGATGTCGTCAAAGCTGCCCACGCGCACCATGAAGAACTCATCGAGGTTGCTGGTAAAGACACTGAGGAAGAACAACCGTTCAAACAGCGGGGTATCCTGACTGCTGGCCTCATCCAAGACCCGCTCATTAAAGCGCAGCCAGGAAAGCTCGCGGTTTTGCATGCAGCGCAAAAGCTCCTTGTTGCTCAGCTTGGGGGCGGCAGCGATGGCAGATGGTGATGAGGGCTGGCTGGATGTCGCTGTGGCCGGCACGGGGATGGGTACTGCGGAGGGCTGGCCGCCTGCGGGCGCCGCGGGCTGGCTGGCCGCGGGCGCCGCGGGCTGGCCGCCTGCGGGCGCAGCGGGCTGGCCGGCCGCGGATGTCGCAGCAGGTAGCAGCTCGGCCGCATCCGTCTCAGACAGCTCGAATTCAGGCAGCTTTGGTTCAGGAACCTGCGTTGATGATTCTGTCAAGAAGATACCCCTCCCTCACACCGTATTTTGATACCAACAGCTGCTCGGTCTGCGCGGCGACAACCACTTCTCGCATGATCATCGCTCCTGCGGCCAGCGTGAACACCCTCTCCGGTGCCGCTGAGCGCACGGCGGTCAAGACCTCGAGCTCAGCGCCCCTGAAGCCGGTGATGATACGAGCGATATCGTCAGGCTGGAGCGCTCGCCCGCTCGCCCGTTGCAGTTCACGAGTTGTTCGATAGACTCCCCGGGCACTGCCGCCGACAAAGCAGATGGTCTCAATCGGCGTCGCAAAGACCGCCTTTGCTCGTGCCAATTGCCCGTGGATAAGGTCGCGGATCCGCGCTTCAGCCTCCTGGGTGGGAAAGATGCCCGTGATATTGGCGACACTCAGCGACAGGCAACCCATCGGCAGGCTGCATAACTCCGTCGCCACGCCAGCCTTAACGCGCACCAGCTCGCAGCTGGCGCCGCCGATGTCAACTACCAGGCCCTCACTGATACCCGTGGAGCAGCGGGCACCAAGAAAACTCAGGTGTGCCTCGTCCTCGCCGCTGAGCAGCTCGAGTTCAAAACCGGTGTCGGCGGCATTCTCGGCAATCACCTCGGCGGCATTGCAAACATAGCGCAAAGAAGCCGTGGCAAAGGCCCGCACCGCGTCAACCTCCAGTCCGGTGACGATCTCATTAAACTCGCGCAGGCAGTGCCGCAGCTTGTTTCGGCCTTTGGAAGAAAGCGCGCCGTCAACAACATAGCCGGCCAGCCCGGCAACGAACTTCTTGCTGACCAGCGACTTAAAGTTGCCATCAGCATCGTAGCGATAGAGGGACAGCCGAACCGTGTTCGAGCCGACATCGATGACGCCTGTTACCACTCAAGACCTCCTGTTCGCGCGAGCCGCTGGGTAAAGCCTGGCGGGAGCTTACCCGTCCAGATGCGGGGTACGTCTTAAAAAACCGACGCACACCGAGGCGACCCACAATACTCGTATTGTAACGCTAACAGGTAAAGCTGAGGTAAAGTCTGTAAAATCTGCGCCGCCGACGGTCAACAACATGCTATAGTGCCGACATGAGCGAATCAGCCGAGCCCCTTGCGCGCAACGAGCCCAATGAGTCAGCCGAGCCGATTGAGGCCTTCCGCGCGTTGGTCTGGCGTGAGGGCGCGCGGCTTTATCGCGACCTGCCCTGGCGCGACACTCGCGACGCCTGGCTGGTGCTGCTCAGTGAGGTGATGCTGCAGCAGACCCAGGTAAAGCGCGTGGTGAATTACTGGCAACGCTGGGCCGAGGCCTTCCCAAATGCGGATGCCCTCGCCGCGGCGAGCGTGACTGACGTGCTCGCCTTCTGGCAGGGCCTGGGCTACAACCGCCGCGCCTTAGCCCTCAAACGTGCTGCGGAGAAGATCGCCGACGAGCATGCCGGACAGCTGCCTCGCTCCTACCTGGCGTTGTTGGAGCTGCCCGGGATAGGGCCAGCCACCGCAGCCGGCGTCTGCATCTTTGCCTATGATCAGCCCCTGGTCTATCTGGAGACCAACGTTCGTGCCGTCTTTCTGCATCACTTCTTTGCCGGGGCCCACCAGGTGGCGGACAAACAGCTTGTTCCCCTTATCGAGGCGGCCTGCGATCGCGAGAATCCGCGCGACTGGTACTACGCTCTGCTCGATTACGGCAACCACCTCAAGGCAACGCTACCCAATCCTTCACGGGCGTCACTGCACCATACGTCCCAGTCGCGCTTTGAAGGCTCGCGGCGCCAAAAGCGCGCCTTTCTCCTGCGCGAGCTGTTGGCCCTGCAACACGCGAGTACCGATCAGCTGTCTGCGTCCTTAAACGCCGCAGAGCGCAAAGCCGGACGCACGGCGCTTACCGCTGAGGAAGTCGCCGTCATCCTCCACAGCCTGGCCGACGAAGGTTTCATCTGTGCCGTTGGCGACGTTTGGAGGGTTGTTGCCTGAGAAGCCTCGTATTGCGGTGACCCCAACGGCAGGCCGAGCCAGCAGCTTTTTTGTACGCCTGGCGCCGCCTCTGCACTCAGACTACCTGCGCCACCCCTGCACCCAGACAGCGGGCGCCGCTCCTGTGCCCAGACGACTCGCACCGCCGGCTCCACAACGCCGGCATCATCCCTTACAATGGTCAGATGAGTGAAATCCGCAGATACGACGTAGCCGTACTCGGCGGTGGTGCCGCGGGGCTTTGCGCGGCCATCGCTGCGGCGCGCGTTGGTGCCCGGGTTGTCGTTGTCGAGCGCGAACAGCGGCTGGGGCAAAAGATTTTGGCTACCGGCAATGGCCGCTGCAACCTCAGCAACGCGACGATCGGCGCGGCGGGTGCGACGGCAGAGGCCGGTGCGGCTACGGCGGCGATGATAGACGCGGCAGCGGTTGCGGGCGGGGCGGGTGCGGCAGCAGCCTACAACCACCCGGACTTCGTCAAGCCGCTGCTGGAGGCCTTTCCGTTTGCCGTCATCAGGGCGTTTTTTGAGGAGCTCGGCCTGCTTTTGGTTGTGGAGGATAACGGCTGGGCCTATCCACGCAGCCGCAGGGCTAACTCGGTTCTCGGGGTCTTGCTTAACGCGCTGGAAGTCCCCGGCGTTGAGGTTCTGACCGCCTATCGTGCCGGCCTTGAGGTTTTGTCGGGCGGCGGTTACCGGCTGTTTAACGAGGACGCCGATGCGCAGCGCAGCAAAGACGATATCGGGTTGTCACGAGGCAATAACAGCAGCGGGGCGCCGGCCGGTGGCAACGACGACATTATCGCCAGGGCGGTGGTCATCGCCAGTGGCCGTCCGCCTCAGACGCGCGGGCTTAAGGCCCTGCGCCTGCGCGAGCCCGTCGCGGTTTTAGGCCCGCTGGGCGTTTCGCCCGCGCAGATAAAAGGGCTGGACGGCGTGCGCACACAGTGCCGGGTGAGTCTGATCCGTCGCGGTGCCCCTGCTCCAATCGTCGCGGAGAGTGGCGAGCTGCTCTTTCGCAAAAAGGCGGTTTCCGGCATCGTCATCTTTAACCTCAGTCGCTGGGCGCGTCCTGGAGATCGTCTGAGCATCGATCTATTTAGCGAATATACTCATTTGCAGTTAGAATCGTTGTTAATCAGACTGCACCAGCACCTGCCCGCATCGCTTGCGGCCGACGATTTCTTGGTAGGGCTGCTGCACAGGCGTCTGGCGCTGACGGTATTGCGCCTAAGCGGTGTCAATCCAAATCTGCCCTTTGTGCGCGAGCGGATATTGCGCACGGCTGAGGTGGCCAAGGACCTGC
>JAISMZ010000158.1 GCA_031276475.1 Coriobacteriales bacterium | reverse complement strand
GCACCGCACCCGTTCCTGCCCTCGCCTCAGCAGCCGTCGCACCGCACCCGTTCCTGCCCTCGCCTCAGCAGCCGTCGCACCGCACCCGTTCCTGCCCTCGCCTCAGCAGCCGTCCCTATGTCCCTGTTTCCGCTGCCTGGCCACTACCGGTAAATGCGACTGCGATGGTCGATGTCGATGATGATTATGGTCACGATATCGTCTCTGATCTGCGCCAGCAGCCGGTAGCTGCCCACCCGGTAGCGCCAGTAGCCCTTCAGGTTCCCCGAAAGGGCCCGTCCCCAGCCCCGTGGGTCATCGCAACCTGCAAGATGCAGATCAATCCAGTTGGCAATCAGTCTGGCCTGAACCTTATCGAGCTTGCGCAGCTGTCTGTTTGCCCTATCGTCTATCCTTACCGTATAAGACCTCATAGCCCGAGTTCTTTCTTCACGTCCTCCCATGCGTAAGTGACGTGCTCCTCGGCGCTCTCGTATTCCCTGGCGACCTTCATGTCGTATTCGTCTTCGAGTTTCTCAAGGACGATATCCCGTATCGTGGTGGAGACACTCTTGCCGCTGAACCGGGCAAAATCCTGTATCAGGGTTTTCTCATCCTCCGGTATCCGGATAGTCAACGATGCCATACACCTCTCCTGAACATCAGTAGTGCATTTGTCTTGCAAATCTTAGGGCATCGCCCTCGCAGCGTCAAGGTGTGTACGATCTCATCAGCTCAGCCGCAGGACAGATGAACCGTCACCCTGTCACACCTACCATATGCAACCGGATTGACATGCTTCAGCAAGTGTCTTACACTGTCTTACAGTACATCCTCCGGTAGAGCGGTCACGTAAGCAGGGAAAGGACGTCCATGCCAAGCTCATCGATAACCATACGGCTGAGTGCCGACGACAAAGGCCTGATCTCCAGTTACGCAAAGGCCTTTGGGCAAAGCGTCTCCGACTTCATCCGCGAGGCCGCACTTTCGCGCATCGAGGACGAACTGGATTTGCGCGTGTGGGATCAGGCCAAAGCGGAATATGACGCCAATCCGCTGAGTTATCCTGCCGAGGAGATGGCGAAGAAATACCTATGACCTGGCGCCTCAGGTATTCGGCAAAGGCAGACAGGCAGCTTGCAAAACTGGACAGAAACACAAGCAGGATAATCGTCGCCTGGCTGAACAAGAACATCGACGGCTGCAGCGACCCGCGGTCATTTGGCAAGGCACTCTCGGCAAACCACGCAGGAAAATGGCGCTACCGCATGGGCAATTGGCGCGTGTTGGTAGAGATCGCGGATAAGGAACTCATCGTTTTGGCTTTGGAGGTTGGCCATCGCAGCAGGGTGTATCAGTGATGTTCAGGGAGTGTGACAGGGGGACATTTCCTTTATTTCCCATAGTGGTAACGGGCCTGGAGGATTATCAGTTCGTTGCCGACAACCTGATACACCAGCCTGTGTTCTGCGTCTATGCGGCGTGACCAGGCGCCCTGAATGCCGTATTTGAGCTGTTCCGGCTTGCCGATTCCCTCATAGGGGTGGCGCAGGGCATCGTCTATCAGCTTGTTGATGCGTTTGACTGTGGTCCGGTCATGGGACTGCCAGTAACTGTAGTCCTCCCAACCCTGAGGACGAAAGACCAGTGTTTTGCTCATGTGCGGTCAAGCTGGGCAAGAATGCGTTCTTCGCTGGCTGCCGCGTCCAGCAGGCGCCGGGCGTTTTCCGGCGAGGCAAAAAGATAGCGAGTCTCTTGCCAGGCAGCGTACTCGTCGGCAGCTATCAACACGGCGTTGCCGTGCTTGGAGGTAATCTCTACCTCGGTGCAGTCGGCGTTCACCTGCTTGATCAGCGGGAACAACTGCCGGCGGGCAGCGGTAGCAGACATGGCGGACACAGGGACTCCCTTCGTTTATGGTACGCGATAATGTACCATAAGCGTGAGCTTATGTCAACGCTGCGTGGCCTTTGCAGACATGGGCGCGGGGCCGCCGCCTCCCGCCACAGCACCGTCGCCGGCTTGCCTCTCGACACTCGCTGAGGTAAGATATACATTGTCTATCTATTGAGGAGGTTGACTATGGGCAATACGGTGACCGTAAGTAAGTGGGGCAACGCCCAGGGCGTGCGGCTGCCCAAGGCGTTTTGCGACCTGCTCGACATCAGCGTTGGCGACAAAGTGCAGATCTCAGTTGAATCAAAGCGCATTGTGATAGAAAAACCTGACGAGCAGTTCACCCTTCAGGCCCGGATGCGCAACTGGGACGGCAAGCGCTATGAGGCACCTGAGATCGATTGGGGCAAGCCCGCCGGCCAGGAGGTCTGGTGATGGTATTCGAGCAGGGCGACATCGTCATTGTCAACTTCAACCCGACCTATGGGCATGAGCCGCAAAACGAGCGCCCGGCGCTGGTCGTAAGCAACGCTGACTTCAACCAATCCACGAGCATGACCATCGTCTGTCCGATAACCACCACCGACAACCGCTTCTATCTGCACGAGCCTTTGCCAGACGGCTATGGCATCAAGGGCGTTGTTGTCATGGAGCAGGTGCGGGCCATCGACCTTGAAGCCCGCCAGGCCAAAAGGCTCGGGCGTTTGGACGCCGCGGATCTGCAACCGATTCTGGTGTGCCTGCGGTCGTTTTACTGAACGGGTGTGACAGGCGAGTGCGACAGCTGAATCTCCGCAAAAAGCCGTTCTGGCTTAGTTGACTTGGTCTAATTGGCCTGCTATCCTTAGACCCACGGATTCCAAAAAAGGATTGGAGGAAGGCGGCCATGGCCACGGTTATGAACATGCAGGAGGCAAAGACCAACCTCTCCCGGCTGGTCAGCGCGACGCTTGCCGGCGAGGAGGTCGTCATTGCCAACCGAGGCGTCCCCGCCGTCCGTCTTGTTCCCTACGAGAAGCCCGCGAAGCGAGAACTCGGCTTCGTAAAGGGCAACGGGCTTTGGGACGACCGCTTCTTTGACCCGCTCAGCGAGGAGGAGCTGCAACTATGGGGAGCGTGAGTCGCCTGTCTGCTCAGCGCGATTATCTGCTCGACACCCACAGCTTCCTCTGGGCGGCGCAAGACCCCGATCGTCTTGGTCGGCTCTCCCGCGAAATAATCGAATCCAGCGACACCAGGCTCTACCTTTCGGCGATAAGCGCCTACGAGACCAGCTATAAGTATCGGGCCGGAAAGCTGAAAGATTACGCTTTTGTTGTGGAGAATTACGCCGAGGTGATGCGCAGGCTTTCCGTCATCGACCTTCCTGTCACGGCGCTGCACAGCCATCAGGCGGGCATCATGGAGTGGGAGCATCGCGACCCCTTCGACCGTCTTTTGGTTGCCCAGGCAGCGGCCGAGAACCTGGTGCTTATCACCGACGACGAGAAGATCAGGGCACACCCCTGGGTCGCTACGATCTGGTAGTCCCCGCATCCCCATTTCTGCCCCCGCCCATTCCCATTTCCGCTCCGCTACAGCACCGCCCCCGCGTCCCTGTTTCCGCCGCCGCGGCGCCGTCCCCGTGTCGCTGCCCGTCCACTCACAGCCTCAAAAATCGTCGTCTACCTGTTCTCGCAAAATGTACTATACTTCGTACAACGGTAATTCCCAGTAGAAAGGTGTGATTTGCGGATGAGTGCCAAACCTTCAACCGGCAGCGGCACAGGCGGCAACGCTGCCAAGCCGGATTCCCCGCGTAAAGGGGTTGTTACCTCGATTAACGTCTCGGCGCGAAAGGGCACGCGTAAAACACCGCTGCCCGAGGGTCATGCCGAGATAACCATCAATCACGGCGTGGTGGGCGACGCGCATGCCGGCGACTGGCACCGCCAGGTCTCTTTTCTGGCCGAGGAGTCCATCGCCAAGGCCCGCGAGATGGGCCTGGACGTACACGCCGGCGACTTTGCCGAGAACTTTACCACTGAGGGGCTAAACCTCTTCACCATCCCCGTGGGCACGCTGCTCAAAGTGGGGGACAGCGAGGTCGAGGTCAGCCAGATCGGCAAGGTCTGCCACACCCGCTGCGCGATCTATCACCTGGCGGGGGACTGCATCTTTCCCCGCGAGGGCATCTTTGGCGTGGTGCACAAGCCCGGCGAGGTGCGGGTTGGTGACGACGTTGAGGTGCTCAGCTGGGGAGACGGCACATGCGCCGCCACCCCGCCCGAGGCCCTGGCTGAAGTGGAGGCGGCTCGCGCGGCCGGCACGTTGTGAGTGGCAAAGTGAGACAGACCGGCAGGACACAGGGACGGTTCATCTGTCCTGCTTTCCTTGGGAACACAGAGGGACGGTTCTTTTGTGTTCCTGGCAAGGGTGTTGTTGGTGGGAACACAGAGGGACGGTTCTTTTGTGTTGCTTGGGAGGG
>JAISMZ010000133.1 GCA_031276475.1 Coriobacteriales bacterium | reverse complement strand
TCGCTTTACACGGTGGATGTGCGCAACGGCTATGGCACGCCTGGCGCGGCAACCTCGGTCTCGGACATGCTGGCCTTAGCCGGCTACAAACAGGGCGAGATAGGCAATGCTAACACCTTGGTCTACAAGGAGACGCTGATCATCTACAGGGGCGACGAGGACCGTCAGGCCGCTTTGGACATCAAGGCCCGGCTCGGCTACGGCAGGGTGATCCCCTCGATGGAGCGCTATTCCTTTGAGGGCAACCTCCTGGTGGTGGTCGGTGGCGACTTCGTGCCCTAAGCTGTAACGACGCAAGCCGGAAACCCGACATTTAGCGAAAGACTGAAAGCAAAGGTTATGCTACGATATCACCCGCAGGTTCTTACTCTCTGAACTGCGGGATAGTTGCCGCGTTTTATCGCGGTGTTCCAAATTGTGAAAGCGAAAAGAGGTTATGCCATGACACGTGTCAGTGACGCGGCAACGGGGTTCTTTGACAAGATGGGCATCCGCTTTGGCATGAACCTGCGGATGCGGCTGATCTTGATCTTCATCCTGGTTAAAGTGGTGCCTCTGGTCTTGCTGGCGGCCATCGCCTGGGCGCAGTTGGACAGCTTTGGCCGGGCAATGAGCAAACAGGCCGTAGAAGGCGCTTCTGTGGCGCTTAACGATTCAGCTGTGGAGAATATCGAGCGGATCACCACCGACGCCGCCCGCGATGTGGCCAGCTTCCTTTACGACCGCGATACCGACATCCAACTGCTGGCGACACTTTCTCCCTCTGAAGAGACCTACCGCGACTTTGTGGACAGTAAGACCAGCCGGCTTGCGGAGCCGGGCAGTTGGGCGCTGGCCGAAGACGGCATGTCCTGGGTACGCGTTGACGCCGAACAGCCTGAGGAGGGCGGGGGTCTCTCCACAAACCCCGAGAACAACGACGTGGTTTTAGGCTCCAGCTATAACTACCGTCCGGCGGACGTCGTGGACTATCGCGATGTGCCGCTCTATGATGAAGTGGCTTTCATCGGCCTTGACCTGCACGAACAGGTTAAGGTTCTGGCCGATGGCAGCACCAAGGTCAACCATCCCTTCTCACCTGAGTTACGCGACATCTCCAACAAGGCCAACACCTACGTCGGTTCCGAGACCTATGGCGCCGAGCTTGCCAGGCTTAAGCCGGGGGAGATATACGTCTCCGACGTCATAGGCGCCTACGTGCCGTCGCATTTTGTGGGCATGTACACGCCCAAACAGATGATCATCGCGGCCGTTAACGCCGAGTCAACCGCGCTGAAGGCGATGACCGAAAACACGGCAGCCACAGAGCTGGCCGTTAAGCTTGATGACATCAAAGCCGATGTGATTCCGGCCATCGAGTTGGACGCCACCCAGTTCAGCGAGTCGGAATTGATGACCCGGATGGCCGAGATCGCCAACACCCGCCTCAGCGAGATCGCCGCCAGTTTGGGCGACGATGAGCTGAAGGGCCGTCTGGAGGCCCTGCAGACAAAGATAGCCAGTCTTAGCTTCAGCCCGACCACCGAGGCCTATGCGGGCAAGGAAAATCCCAACGGCCAGCGTTTTGAGGGCATCGTCCGCTGGGCCACGCCGGTCACCGATGACGGCACGACCTCCGGTAACATCATCGGCTACGTCAGCTTCGCGCTCAACCAGGATCATATCATGGAGCTGGTGGATCACATCATGCCCACAGCCGAGCGCTTTACCGACCTGCCCGACGCCTTTTTGGGCAACTACGCTTTTATCTGGGACTATCAGTGCCGCTCCATCGCCCATCCCCGGCATCATTCCATCGTCGGCTACAACGAGCAGACCGGCATGGAGGAGATCCCCTGGCTGGAATCCTCAATCTACGAATCGTTGTTGGAGCGCAGCGGCGCAGCGACGCTGGACGACCTCAAGCAGTCCTGGCCAACGCTGCTTAACACCGAGCCGGTCGCCGATCCCAGCTTTCCCAGCGCTGATCAGCTGATAAAAGGGGTAGCGACCTTTGACGAGCAGTCGCGCAAGAAGAAACCTGCGCCGGTGTTAACGGCCGACGGGCTGGTGGGGCTGGATGGCCGCTACCTGAATAACGCCCCGCAGTGCACGGGCTGGATGAATCTCACCGGCGACGGCGGATCGGGCTCTTTTTACATCCTCTGGAGCGGTCTTTACAAGCTCACCACGGCGGCGGCCATACCCTACTACACCGGACAATACGCACCTTCTGAGGCCAACGATTATTCGCGCCGCGGCTTTGCGATGCTGACTATCGGTGCCGGCCTGGAAACCTTTCAGGAACCGGCGAGTGTGCTGGAGGAAAACCTGGCGAGCATCACCAACGAGAGTATTCAGGCAACTGCCTGGACGCTGACGGTTTCTACGGCGGTTCTCGTCGTTTTAGTCATCCTGATAGCCGTCTGGCTGGCTAACAGCCTGGCCAGGAGCTTTCAGGTGCTGGTCGGCGGCGTTTCCCGCTTCCGTTCGGGTGAGCGACAGTTCCGCTTTGCCACTTCGCTGAAAGATGAGTTTGGGCAGCTGGCCAACTCCTTTGACGCAATGGCAGACAGCATCGAGTCCTCCATCGCCTCGGCATTGTGCATCACCGACAGCAAGATGCGCATCGTCTATGCCAACAGCACCGCGCTGGCGATATTTAACCGCGAGCTCGATGAGGTCGTCGGCCATGATTACTACGAGTTCTCAATGGCCGAAAAAGACAGCATCTACGATCCGGTTTGGGCCTTGCACAGAGAAATACAGTCAGAGGTGCTCTACCATCAGGCGAGCGATACCTATTACAAGGGTGTGGCCTCCTACTTCCCTCGTGGCGACAACGCCGAGCCCGGCTACTATATCCTCTCCACCGACGTCACCGCAATCCAGGTGGCGCGCGAACGGGCGGAGCAGGCCAGCGTTGCCAAGACCGCCTTCCTCTCCAACATGAGCCATGAGATGCGCACCCCGATGAATGCCATCATCGGCATGACCACCATCGGACGCAGCTCCAGCGAGCTGGAGAAGAAAGACTACTGCTTTGACAAGATAACCAGTGCCTCAAACCATCTGCTTGGGGTGATCAACGACGTCTTGGATATCTCCAAGATCGAGGCCAACAAGTTTGAGCTGTCCCCGGTGGTGACCGACTTTGAAAAGGCCCTGCAGCGGGCGATTAATGTCTCGGTCTATCGTATTGAGGAGAAAAGGCAGGAACTGGTGGTGACCATCGACCCGGACATACCGGACACCATCATTGCCGATGACCAGCGCTTGACGCAGGTTATTACCAACCTGCTCTCCAACGCCTATAAGTTTACGCCTGAGGGTGGCTCCATTCGCCTGGAGGCTAAACTGATTGCCGACGACACCGAAAACGTGACGGTGGAGGTATCGGTGACCGACACCGGCATCGGCATTTCAGAAGAGCAGCGGGAGCGGATATTCTCGGAGTTTGAGCAGGCGCAGACCACCACTTCGCGTAAGCTTGGCGGCACCGGACTGGGCCAAGCTCTCTCCAAGCGCATCGTCGGGATGATGGGCGGCGAGATTTGGGTAGAATCTGTGCCGGGCGAGGGCTCAACCTTCACTTTTTCCTTCATTGCGCAAAAAGTGGCGGCTGAATCTGACGATTCGCCTCAAACCAATGTCAGCCTGGAGATGATAGACGTTTTAGCGGTGGATGACGACGAGAGCATCCTGGCTTCCTTTAAAGGCGTCACCGAGCGAATGGGCGTACACTGCGACATCGCCGTCAGCAGCGAGGAAGTCCTGCAGCTGCTTAAACAGCATGGCCGTTACGATGTTGTCTACGTTGACTGGCGGATGCCCGGCATGGACGGCATTCAGCTCTCTGAGAAGATCCATGCGCACGACCCCGCTCAGTTTGTGGTAATCATGGCCTCGGCCGCCGAGTGGAGCAGCATTGAGTCCCAGGCACATCAAGTTGGTGTCAGCCGCTATCTGACCAAGCCGCTCTTCCCCTCTTCATTGGTGGACAGCATCAATGAGTGTATCGGCGTGGAGCAGTCGGTGGGCACCGCCCGCGGCGAGCTTTCTGCAGAAGAAGGCGCGGGTGATGACTTTACCGGTAAGCACATTTTATTGGTGGAGGATAACGACGTCAATCGCGAGATCGCGACGCTGCTTTTGGAGCCTACGGGCGCAGATGTTACCGCAGCGGTTAACGGCGTGGAGGCGGTGGAGAAGTTCCAGTCCAACCCGAGCTACTACGATCTGATCTTCATGGACATTCAGATGCCGGAGATGGACGGTCTGGAGGCAACCCGGGCAATCCGCGCCCTGGACCTGCCCGAGGCTGGCAAGGTGCCAATCATCGCCATGACGGCCAATGTCTTTCGCGAGGATATCGAGAAGTCGTTGGCGGCCGGCATGAATGACCACATTGGCAAGCCCATAGATTTCTCCGAGGTAATCGACCGCTTGCACAAGTTTTTAGGGAGGCGCTGATAAATGCTGGTACGCCAGATGGCTGCGACTGCTTTGCGGGGCGCTGGTTCGCACGATGGGCTTTGAGTCATGCGCCTGCGGGTAATGATACCGGTTTCCATCGTCTTGCTGGTGATACTTGCGGTTGTTAGTTTTGTGATTTCGCGCAATACCTACAACAGCGTGTCGCAGCTCGTCGACTCGCAGATGGCTCAGGCCCTGAACAGCACGCGGACTCAGTTGGAATTATCGGAGCAATTGGATGAGAACGCCCGTGCCGACCATGCGCTTCAGCCGCTCATTGAAGGCGCGACAATCGGCGTTAACGGTGGCATCTTCGTGCTGGATTCGTCCCATAAGGTCATCGCCGACAGCGCCAATCTCTATCTGGACAGCGATGTTTCCGACCAACCCTGGGTTGGCACGCTTTCTGATGAATCGCTGCTGACCTTTGATTTTGTCTATGGCACGACACCGGTGCGGGCCATGACCCTGCGCTCCCAGGAAGACATTATCGTTGCCTACCTGCCCATCAGTGAGCTGGAGGACTATCGTCTGGCACCGTTGGTAGCGACAGGCGTAATCGGGGGCTTTGGGCTGATTATTTTGCTGCTGCTGGCCTCCTTTGCGTTTAATCGGGCGGTGTCTCGGCCTTTGGATATGATGGCTGCCCAGTTGGAAGGGCTCCAAAGCGGCCAGCGCATTGACAGGCAGAGATTTGCACGCCGTCCGGAGATCGATTTTCTCGGCCAGACGCTCAACGACACCCTCGATCGGCTGGAGAGGGCGGACGCTTCGTCGGGTTTGCGGGCAGCAGTTCGGACGCCCGCGCCGGTAAAGGTGTCGGCCGCGACGCAGGCAGTTGCGGCAGCGCAGGCGGCCGCCGCAGCGGCTAAGGCGGCCGCGCCGGCCGCAGCGGCTAAGGCGGCCGTGCCGGCCGCCACCGCAGCACCTGCCACGGCCGTGCCGGTTGCCACCGCAGCGCCCGCGGCCGCGCGTGCCGCCACCGGTATGCCCGCCGCACTTGCGCACGCAGCAGCCTCCACAGCAGCAGCCGCGCAGGCCACCGCGGCCACGCACGCAGCAGCCTCCACAGCAGCTGCAGCCGCGCAGGCCACTGCCGCCACAGCAGCTGCGACCACACTCGCAGCCCCCGCGGCAGCTGCGCTCGCTCGCGTCGCTGCGGCAACCGCACCCTCTCTCACTGCGGCAGTGCCCGCACCAGTGTCTATCGCGTCCGCGAGCGAGTTAACCGATTTCGGCCTGGAGCAACTCTTCCATCGCGTTGTGTCGCTGATTCGGCCACAGCTGCAGCAAAAGGCGCTGCATTTCTCGGTATGGATAGACAAGGAGGTTCCCAATCAACTTCGCGGAGACGAGCGGCAGATTGCCCAGGCCCTGCTCGATCTGCTCGTCAGCACTATAGCTACTACTCCGCAACGGGGTCATATACAATGTACCTCCAAGTTGATGGGTGCCAAAGATGATGGCTGCGTCGTACGGATTGGCGTTTACAGCGACAGCAACACGGACAATAAGGCGGCGTTCACCTTTCGTGCCTATGAGGGAGACCCCGATGGCTTGCTGCAGGACTTATAGGCGCCTCCCTGGCGCTCTCTGATTGATGACCGGCGGCCAACCGGCGGCCATCCTTCGATTCCAGTTTGTTTACAGAAAGGCAACCATTGTCCCTAAGCGTGTATGCTGGTACAAATCGGTAATTACATCAGGCAATTCCAGTACTGTCGCTCCCCAGGGGGTTTTGTGATGTTAAACAGCACTGATATGCTTTTACGGCGCCGCCGTATTGCGACGACACTGACAGCCGCTTTTGCGCTGCTGGCGCTGCTGGCTCTACTGGCCGTGGCGGGTTGTGGCGGTGTTGCCAGTGGCACGCAGATGGGCACCTCCAATCCCGGCCAGGAACGCGATGCGACGCCCGTCATTTTGCAGCCGGCTCAGCCCGGTGCGGCGGTGGTCGACAACGAGAAAGCCACGCTGGACTACTCCAATACCGCCGATGGCTATATCTCCGTGCTTTCTAAGCTCGGCGTAAAGGTTAAGGTGTTGGTAGACGTCAACGACTCGCAGTACCAATACACCATCAACAACGCCGGCTCCTACATCGTCATCCCGCTTTCCTGCGGCGATGGTACCTACACGGTGGGCGTTTGGGAACACGTCACCGGCGAGACCTACGCCTCAATTTTCTCGCAGGACCTCTCGGTAAGCATCGCCGACGAGTACAAGCCCTTTCTCTACCCCAATCAGTACGTCAACTACGCTGCCGGCGACGCCTCCACCGCAATCTCCCAGCAATACGCCACCGGCGCCACCAGCGACGTGGAGGCACTTAACGGCATCTATAAATACGTTGTGGAGAATATCACCTACGACTACAACAAAGCCGCGACCGTACAGCCGGGCTACCTGCCCAATAACACCAATACCATCAACGCCAAGACCGGCATCTGTTTTGACTATGCGGTGCTGACGGCCTCGTTGTTGCGCGAACAACAGATACCGGCCAAGCTGGTAATCGGTTACTCAGATACCGCCTATCACGCCTGGATCACGGTGTTTTGCAAAGAAACCGGTGAGGTCATTGGCAATTACCGCTTTGATGGCAGCTCCTGGCAGCGCATGGATCCGACTTTTGACGCAGCCAGTAAGGGCACTCAGGATCTCTCCGGGGTGATCGGCAGTGGCACCAGCTATCAACCGATGTTCTATTACTAGTTACCAGACGGTCGCTGGTGAATATCAGCTGAATCCTCCTCCATATGTTATCCTGATGCGAAGGTGAGGTTGCAAGGGCGAGTGGCCGTGCGGTCAGGCGCTGACTGCTGATGAGCGACAGAAGTTGGACAACGGAGGATAAGAGATGGCAGGCAAGACACTGACGCCAGCGCAATTAAGGCTGCTTTTTAGTAACTTGGAGCTGGTCTATCGCTCCGGACTGCCGCTGACCGAAGGTTTTGATATCCTTCGCGCAAACGCCCGCGATGCCGTTGAGTTGCGGCGCATGGAGGCGCTGTATCAGGCGGCCTTAAACGGGGAGTCGCTCTACCAGACGCTGAAGCACCTGGGCGATCTGCCCGATTACGCGTTGGCTCTGATAGGCATCGGCGAGAAAACCGGCCGCATGGAGCAGACCTTTGCCTCGCTTGGCGCCTACTATGCTCGGCGCGACCTGCTTTCTCAGAGCATCCGTTCTTCATTGACCTATCCGATCTCGATGCTCGTGGTGGTTGTGGCCATCGTCGTGGTGCTGCTGACTCAGGCGATGCCAGTCTTCAATCAGGTTTTTTTGCAGCTGGGGTTTCAGATGACGGGACTGGCCGCGGCTCTGATGGCCTTTGGTTCCGCGCTCAGCCGCTACGCGCTGTGGATCATTGCGGTCATCGTCGTGCTGGTGGCGATAGGCGTGTTCCTTCGCTTCATACCGGCCGGAAAGCGCTTTTACGCGGCTTTGTCGCAAAGCGCCCCGATTGCCCGCGACCTTTCGCTGCGCGTCTCCACACAGCGCTTTACCATCGCTTTGGCCTCGCTTTTGGATGCCGGCCTGGGCGTCGATCAGGCCCTGGCCCTTGCCGAGCCACTGGTTGATGATAAACGAGCTCGCGCCCGCGTTGGCGCGATACGCAGGGCTGTTGACGAGGGCGCTTCATTTATCACCGCGCTTGAGCAGAGCAAACTCTTTCCGCCCGACTCGCTGGCGCTGCTGGCCGTGGGTTTTAAGACCGGTGCCGATGCCGAATCTTTACAACAGGTGGGCGATCAGATCGCTTTGGCCACCGAGAACAGGATGGACAGTCTGGTAGCGGCTATTGAGCCTACTCTGGTGTCGGTGATGTGCGTTTTGGTCGGGCTGATCCTGCTCTCGGTGATGCTGCCCCTGCTCGGCGTTTTGTCGGGTCTTTAGGGAGGCGCCGATTAATGCCTGTAGGTCAGATTGCGAGTCAGGTAGCACTAAATCGTGGGCGCGTATCGGGTTGCTGCGCAGTGCTCCCATTTGCCCTCGATTTAGTGCTGCCTGGTCGAAAGGTGGCGTGCAATGATTGATCAGCGCCTCCCTGAGGAGGCGCCAATTAATACCGAGGGACAGGACCGATCGCCGGTCCGCCGCATCCTTAGCTCAAGGTTGCTCTGGACGGCGCTCTTCGTAGGTGTTGTCGTGGGGCTGATGCTGCTTTTTACCGGCCGCCTTTCCGGCCAGGTGCGCGAAAGCCAAGCCGAGTTTGTGGCCGACAACGTGCGCCGCAGTGCCGTGCAGTGCTACGCCTTAGAGGGCAGCTTTCCTCCCAGTATTCAGTATCTGGAGCAGAACTACAACCTGGTTATCGACCGCACGCACTATGCGGTTTACTATGAATCGATGGGCGCAAATCTGCTGCCTCAGATTCGCGTGGTGGTGGGGAGGTAGCCATGACCAAACGGCGAATCTCCGACCTGGTACTGGTTTTGGTGCTGTTTGCAATCTATGCGGCTGGCGCTATGACGCTGGCGGTTGTGGGCTCCAATACCTATCGCCACACCACTGCGGTGATGCAGCGCGATTACGACCTGCGTACCGGCGTGCTTTATCTTGCCGAGAAGATACGGCAAAACGATGTTGGGGGCGGCGTGCGTCTGGACGAGGTAAACGGCTCTGAGGCCCTGGTGCTGACCGAGCAGCTTACCGGCAAGGGTTACGAGACCTGGATATTTCTTCATGACGGGCAGCTCTGCGAGGAGTTGATCGCCAGCGGCATGCGACCGGATATGGCTCAGGCGCAACGCATTATGCCGATGCAGAGCATGCATCTGGCCCTCAACTCGCAGGGCCTGCTGGAGGCGGCGTTGATTACACCGGATGATGTGGCCTCGTCAATCGTCTTAAACATCAAATGCGGCGACAGGGCTTTTCCCAGCGCGACCGCATTGAGTGCAAGCGATGCCGCGCCCAGTGCCGCGCCCGAGTCCGCCTCCACGTCTGCCGCGCCCAGCCCCGCGCCCGCGCCCGCCTCCGCGCCTGCCGCGCCCAGCCCCGCGCCCGAGTCCGCCTCCGCGCCTGCCGCAGGAGGTGCCTGATGGCGGCCCCAACATCTCGCTCGCGAGCCTTTTTTCTGGAGTTGGTCTTAGACATTGTGATCTTCGTCCTCTGTGCCGCGGTGGCTCTTCAGGTTTTTGTGCAGGCTCGCGTCACGTCGGATGAATCCGCCGCGCTGACTCATCTGTCCCTGGAGGCCCAGCAGCTGGCCGAGACCTTCAAGGCTAGCGGCGACATCGCCGAGCCAACGCTGTATTTTGACGAGAGCTTCCTGCGCTGTGATGCCAGCGTGGCCCGATATCGCCTGGTCTGCGCCATCGACAGTTCTCAGAGCCCTCTGAGTACGGCAGAGATTACGGTGTTCACCGATAATCTGGCCGAGCATTCCGAGACCAAACTGTTCAGTCTAACTGCCAGCCACTACGCTGGTCGCGGCGGAGGAGGTAACTGATGGCAGCGGGCAGGCAGCGCTCAGCCGTGGGCGTGGGCGTCTCAACACTGATTACCGTCCTGGTGGTGCTGTTGCTGGCGACCTTCTCGATACTTTCATTGGTCTCGGCTCGCTCCGACTTGCAGCTCTCGCGCATGGCCACCAGCTCAGCGCAGGACTTTTACGCGGCGGACAGCCAGGCGACGCGCTGGTATGCCGAGCTGGACACTTTTTGTGCCGCAAACGCCTCGAATGATCTGCGCCGGGCATTGCAGGAGAAAGGTTACGAGCTGTTGGAGTCGTCCAGCGATGCTCTGGTGGTAACCAAGGCCTTTGCGGTGGGTGAAAAGCGGCAGCTCACGGTGAGTATTGCGGTGACCGCGGATGGCTCCACAACGATACGGCAATGGCAGACCGCCACGGTGATACAATAACAGCAGCCGGGCACGTACAACAAGTAGGGAATCGAGGAACCATGGACGTCAAGGAACTGCTCCACGGGCTGGTCGAGAGGCAGGCTGCTGATATCTTCATCATTGTTGGCAGGCCGTTGAGCTTTAAGCGCGGCACGGTGATCGAGCCTCTGGGCGACGCGATCTTGCTGCCGGCCGACACCGAGGAGATCATCCGGCAGATCTACGCGATGGCCGAGGATCGCCCGATAGCAACGCTTCTGGAGGAGGGCGATGACGACTTCTCCTTTGCCATCAAAGGCGTGTCGCGTTTTAGGGTGAACACCTACAAGCAGCGCGGCTCGCTGGCCGCGGTGATTCGCGTTGTCTCCTTTGACCTGCCCGACTCAGCCGCCCTGCACATTCCCCAGACCGTGATGGCCCTCGCCGAGCTGCGCCGTGGCCTGGTGCTGATTACCGGCCCGGCCGGCAGCGGTAAGACCACGACGCTGGCCTGTCTTATCGACCGCATCAATCACACTCGCAATGCCCACGTGATTACTTTGGAGAACCCCATCGAGTTCCTCCACCGCCACGATGTCAGCCTGATCTCCCAGCGCGAGATCTCCATCGACACCGTCAGTTATGCCTCCGCCCTGCGCGCCGCCCTGCGCGAAAGCCCTGACGTCATCTTGATTGGCGAGCTGCGCGACCCCGAGACCATCTCCATCGCCCTAACCGCCGCCGAGACCGGCCATCTGGTGCTCTCTACCCTGCATACCGTGGGTGCGGTAAACACCGTCGACCGCCTGGTGGACTCGTTTCGCGCCGAGCAGCAGGCCCAGGTGCGGATGCAGCTCTCGATGGTGCTGCAAAGCGTTGTCTCCCAGCAGCTGCTGGCCTCCACCGCAGGC
The DNA here is from genome assembly GCA_031276475.1 of Coriobacteriales bacterium. Classification (GTDB taxonomy): domain Bacteria; phylum Actinomycetota; class Coriobacteriia; order Coriobacteriales; family UBA8131; genus JAISMZ01. The sequence goes on along the minus strand of JAISMZ010000133.1, from coordinate 164 downwards.
GACGGTAAGATGGTGCCGGCCTTTGAGATCATGCACGCCAACAGCGCCATTCGCAACCTGATTCGTGAAGGGCGTACCCACCAGATGTCGGCGGTGATTAATACCTCGGCCAACGAGGGTATGATAGGGATGGACGCCTCGCTGCTGGAGCTTTACAAGGCCGG
>JAISMZ010000115.1 GCA_031276475.1 Coriobacteriales bacterium | reverse complement strand
TGCGGGCCCTGCGCGTCATGGCGGGAAGTACGGGCGCAAAAGATATCGTCGCGGTCACTTCAAAAGGCAAAACTCTGTACCGCGCCAGCGAGGCCAGCACGCCTCCCGCCTGGCCGCTTATCAATTTTTATGCTGAATTGGCAGAGGATGAGTACATCAAAACTATCGAGTACAGCATGGGCGACATTGAGGTAGGCGCGCGAAACGTGCGCAGTGCTTACACGGAGCCGTTTCATGGGCAGGTGTTTTGCTATTACGGGCAGATTGTTGGCACCCCACAAGCCCACACGGCCAAAGCGACCGTGTTGATGCCAAAGGCAGGCGTTGTAGCGCCTGACTACCAAAATTCTGAGCACTGGAGCAAAAGGCTTGAGGTCGATCTGCCTTCAGCTCTGAATAAGGCAAACGCTGGCGTTATTACCTATCGCGTATCGTCAACGAATTCCCAGAGTCTGATTGGTGGCGACACCACCTCCGATAAAAACATCACCGCCTCAATCAGCCTGAAGAGCGATAACTATAACGAACTCAGCGGCTACTCGCTAAAAGCGTTAAAAGGAATGTATGTTTATGTACGCGTCCCGACAAATGCCGGCCTGCGCATCGATCCAAACAGTATCAACGTCTCCTATGGTTTGGAACCGCGGGTGAAAAACGGCACTTCGGTAAGCGACGGCGTGGTTTTTGACGCGCTGACGATAAATAATGAGACGGTCTATCGCATCACCTTACCCAACGACATCATCGGGGATCGCACCAAAACCTTTACGGCGTATCCCGCCATCAGCGTCACCGCTAAGGTAGGGGCCTCGGCAACCGCAAAATCCGGCGTCGTCTCTTATGCGGAGATATTCTCATTTGCGTCAATTACAAACGCACAAACAAAAAGCGGTACCTATGCTGGCGATCAGGGCCGCGTTGTCCCAGATACTTTTGGTTTTATTAATCCGGGAACTCCAAACGAGAACGCTTACCTCGCCCTGCCGCCGGCAGCCAACGGCTTCACCATCTACGAGCAGGCCGCACTGGCTGCCTCGGCCTCGGCCTCTGCAGACAGCGGCGACGACAATTGGCAGGTCTATACCCCGGGCAGCAAAAACTACATCAACCTTTCCACTGAGAAGAGTATCGCGCGCTACCGCGTGCAGCTAAAAAACAACACGGGCACCCTCATGCCGGACGGCTTTACCGTGATAATCCCCGTCCCCAAGGCAGAACAGAATCTGCCGGAGATCAGCGACGTCACCGAGGACTGGCAGTTTCAGTGGCCAATGACCCTCGGCGGTAATGTTGCCGATGAACTGAGCAGCACAAACTACACGGTCGCCTACGACACGAGCTATGGGCACCTCAACGACAAAGACTTTGCGGGTTGGAAGACTTACGACTCGGTCAAAGACAATTTGAACGATGTTCGTGCCATCAGAATAACCTATACAAAGCCGGTGCCGCTGGACTTCACCGAGACCATCACCGTGCCGCTGAGCATGAATATGGACGATGCGGAGAAGGCGCAATACGGTGGCAAGGTGAACATCTTTGAGTCGTTGGTCTACTCATCCTTTGGCGGCACGGCACTGTATCGCCAAAGCGAGCAGGTGGCGCTGTGTCTGAACAACGGCAAGGTGGAGGGCTTCGTTTATGGCGACGTGAATCGCAATAACCTCTACGACGCGGGCGACACAGCTCTATCCGGTGTTGTGGTGAAGGCTTATTCCACCAAAGGCGGCGCAGAGACCATCCCGGTGGAGGTGGGCACCGTGACGACCGACACCTCGGGCCACTATGAGTTCCTGACCATCAACCGCGAGTGGAGTGTTAACGTTGAGTTTAACAATCCCGGCATCTCCACCGCGCCCAAGCGCTTTATCGCCTGGCACAGCAGTTGGAGCAGCGGCAGTCCCGCCGCCGGCACTCCTCAGGATTCCAACACCAGCTGGTGGGTAAACGACGTGCAGTCAGGGGGCGACGAGGTTAACGCCTTGCTGCAGGAACCCTATACGGTAAACTGGAACACCGGTGACGGCACGACCCAGGCAGCCCAGCACGTCTTCATCGGCGATAAGGCGACGCGCCCCGCCGATCCGGTAAAGACGGGCCACAATTTTGTTAACTGGTACAAGGATGCCGGAAAGACCACGCTCTGGAACTTTGACGTCGAGGTGATATTGGCAGACACCACCGTTTACGCCAGCTATAATGCCAAGCAGGCCGTCGTGACCTATTACAAAAACTATCCGCACGAGACTTTGGCCTCGACGTTTGCGACCACGACCTTTACCTATGGCCAGACCATGACCGCACCAGACACCCTTTATCCTGCAACCCCTCCTGGTTATAAGACGGAGGGCAACTGGTATACCAGCGCTGCGCCGCAGGACGAGAAATGGGTTTTTGGCACACCATATGCGCTTGACTCCGAGGCCGCCATCTCACTGTATGCCCAGTGGGCGCCGGATTACGACGAGAACAGCTACTGGTTTAACGTCACCTATTCAGCCGACAATGCCACAAGTGGTACGGCCCCAAGCGATACTACTGAGTACGAGAAGGGCATAAGTGATACCGTTACGGTACTCGGCAACACCGGAAGCCTTGTCCGTGCCGGCTACACTTTTACAGACTGGAGTACGACGAAAAACGCCACTGCCGCGCAATATGTCGCGGGCGACAGCTTTACCATCGCCGAGGACACCACGCTCTACCCGGTCTGGCTGCCGCGTCTGGATACGGCCTACACGCTGGAACACTACCAGGTCAGCGCAGGCGGCACAAACCTTGTGGAGAAAGAGCATCTTGAGGGGCGCACCGATATTACGGTTGTTGCCCTGCCCAGAACCTATACGGGCTATCGCCATAGCCCCGAGCACTCTCAGACGGTTGCCTCCGGGACGCTTGCTGGCGACGGCTCACTGGTTTTGAGGCTTTATTACCTTATCAACACCTATACCGTCAGCTTTGCCGACGGCTACACGGACACCATTCTGGCAACCCAGGAGGTGGAGCACGGAAGCTCCGCCACGCCCCCGGCAAACCCCGCGCGCCCCGGCTACAGCTTTAACGGCTGGCAGGGAAGCTACAGCGACGTCACCTCGGATGTCACGGTTGTTGCCACCTGGCAGCAGGTGGTGGCGCCTGTGGTGGACGAGCCACAATATGCGCTGAGCTACCTGCCTGGCGCGGAAGGGGTCACCGGGCTGGCCGCAGGCGCGCGCTATACGCCGGGCAATTTGGTTACCGTGGCCACAGCGCCTGCGCGCCCCGGCTATAGCTTTACTGGTTGGCTGTCGTCTGCGGGCGGTATGCTTCAGCCGGGAAATGTGTTTGAGATGCCTGCGGCCAACGTCAGCTTAACGGCGCAATGGCAGGCGCGGACGTCTTCTACGATGGTCGCGCCGGTGGAAACCGACCCGCCACGCGACACTCCTGCCACTACGACTGCCGCCCCCGCTGCCAGCGCCAGTTCTGCGGCCGGGCTTTCGGAGAGCGAGATGTCGATGACCGAGAACCAGACGGGAAACCCGACAAAGGACATCCTGGCGGGAAGCGTGCCTCTGGGCGGGCCGGGAGCAACCGGCGTCTGGTCTTTGGTTTCAACCATACTGATGCTGCTGTCATTCATAAGCGTCCTGGTGCTGGTCATCGTTTTGGCAGTGCGCCGCAGGCGCGAGGGCAATCCTGGGACTGCCATCTCCAGGCGGCAAAAGCAGGCGCTGATCTCAGGGCTCGTTGGCATCGCGTCAGGCATTACCACGATGACGGTCTGGGCGCTTTGCGAGGATCTGTCCAAACCGATGGCAGTGTTTAACACCGTCTCTCCCATAATCGCGGCGTTGTTTGCAGTTACGCTCGCGCTCACCATAATTGCCCTGATTAAAGGACGCCAGGGACAGGGGCGCGATGTAGGCGCTCAGGTTTTGGCATAGCTGCCATAACGCGAGTTAAGAGGAGCCCCCACCTGCCCTTTTTAACTCACTCTCACCAGGAGAAGCGCTCCAGAACTGTCCTCCCGGAGCGCTTCTCTGCATATCCTGTGCCCTGAGTGCGGCCCGCTCAGCCGTCCCGATAGCACTTGGCGCCCATCTGGGCGACGAGGCTGCCGGTCTCATCGTGCACGTCAATCTGGTAAAAACCCAGCCGCCGGCCGCTGCGCAGTGCGCGAGCAGTGGCCACAAGGCGCGTGCCGCGGGCGCGGGTGAGGTAGTCGATGGTGTTGCTGACGGCCACCGTGGGCGCCTCGCCGATGTTGCTGGCCACGGCCAGGGCAAAGTCAGCCAGCGTGAAAATAGCTCCGCCCATCGGCTGGCCCTGGGCGTTCAGGTGTCGGCTGTCAAGTTCCAACGAACAGACCGCATGGCCCCAGGCAGCTTCCTCAATTACACAACCTGCCTGCTCAGTGGCAAAGCGGTCGTGGAGAAAACAGGCCCGCACCTCGGCCAGCGAGGCGTCACGGGACAGCGTGGGGAGGCACCGATTAATCGTGGCTTCCCTGGGTGCATCGGACACGGCGTCTCCTCTCCAAAAACAAAGCATCTCAGCCCACGTTGGCTTGCTGATACCAGTATAGGGTATTGTTGGCCCGTTGGCGGCACCAAAGCCGCTTTGCTGGGCTATAATGGGAGCCTGTTTGCCAATTGAGTCAACCCGCAAGCCAGTCCGGCTTGCGCAAGCATTGGAGAAAGGTGCGCCGTGAGCGACAACAACCAGCCCCGAAATGAGGCCAGTGCGTCCCTGTGTCCGCTTTCGTCCCAGAGCGAACCGGATGCCGCGAGTGTGTCCACAACGGCAGCATCCGCCGCCGCACCCCCCACGTCGCCGCTGGCAATACCTCGCGACCTGCCGGCCGATACGGTGCACTTTGGCACCGACGGCTGGCGAGCGATCATCGGCGAGGACTTTAATACCGCGACGCTGGCTCGCCTCGCCGAGGCTACGGCCCGCGTCTTTCGTGAAGACAATCCGCTGGGAGATAAGGGGGACGCATGTCCTGCGTCCCCGCCATGTGCCAATACCCTCTACATCGGCTATGACTGCCGCTCCAATGCCGGCCGCTATGCCGTGCTGGTGGCCGCCGTCGTTGCTGAGCATGGTTTTGATGTACGCGTCTGTGACAGTTACTGCCCCACGCCAACGCTGTGCTGGTCGGTGGCGCGCGATCCGGCGGCGGCTGGCGGCATCATGCTCACCTCCAGTCACAATCCCGCCGAGTATCTGGGTGTCAAGCTGCGGATGCCCGACGGCGGTGCGTCGCCCAAGGAGTTCTCCGATCGCGTGGAGGCCGCGCTGGTGCCGGAGCTGCCCAGCGCCTACGAACGCGCACTGAGCCTGGCTGAACTGGCCAAAAACGCCACACCGGGCCAACGCGCCACAGAGATTCCCGTCGCGCCGGAGATCGTCTTTCAGGACCTGGTAGGCCCCTATCTGAACGAGCTTTACACGCTGGTGGATGCCGAGGCAATTCGCGCGGCCGGCCTGCGCGTGGTGGTCGATCCGCTCTTTGGTGCCGGCCGCGGCTATCTGGCCGCGCTGCTCACGGCGCTGGGCGTGAAGGTGGCAGAGGTCAACAACACCAACGATCCGAGCTTTGCCGGACTGCATCCCGAGCCCATTTTGCCCTGGATAAAAGGTGGTTTGGAGCAGACCGTGGCGCTCGGCTATGACGCCTGCCTGATCACCGATGGCGACGCCGACCGCATCGGCGCTGGCGATGCCGAGGGCAACTTTGTGAACCCCCATCGCATTCTGGCACTGCTGATCGCTCATCTGGCCGCGCCGGCCCCCGCCCCCGCCGCCCCCGGCGACACCCCCGTCCCCGCCCCCGCCGCCCCCACTAGCAGGCTGAAAGGTACCGGTCGCCGCGTAGTTCGCACCTTTAGCGGCTCCAATCTGGTCAAGCGCCAGTGCGAGCGCCTGGGGCTGGAGCTTACCACCACGCCGATAGGCTT
>JAISMZ010000052.1 GCA_031276475.1 Coriobacteriales bacterium | reverse complement strand
GATTTTGCCACCTTTTGTCCCAGGCAAAGCTGCGCGCTTTCCGCTACCATAGTGACCTATGACAATCCGATGTCCGGTATGAAGCGTTGCTGAAACGGGAGGAGCCGTGCTCTCTGCGCTGGCGATAGCATATCTGTTCATGGGCGGCGCGGGAGCCGGTGCGGTTGCACTGCTTGCCGCGAGCGATTTGCTGTCGTGGTGCCGGCGCTGGCTGCCACCGCGCCGCGCCCCCAGTGCCTCCCGTGATGCCCGCGCTCCCCGCGATGCCGTTTGCCGCGCCCCCAATGCCTTCCGCGATGACCCTTGCTCCAGCGCCAACTTCAACTCCTCCCACCCCCTGTTCGCGCCCGGCATGGCCGTTGCCACCGCCACCCTCGGTCTGGCAGCGTTTTGCCTGCTCGCAGACCTCGGTCGGACCGACCGCGCGCTGATCCTCTTTACCCGACCGACCTTCAGCCCGGTTACCGTGGGAACCTACGCGCTGGCGTTGCTCGTGATTTGCTCGCTGGCTCTGATCCTGCTGGCAAACGCCACCCAGCCGCCGCCACGCTGGGCTGCCCTGGTGCGGCGCGGACTCAGCGTTGTTGTTGCCGTCGCCGCGCTGCTCGTGATGCTTTACACCGGCTTGCTTTTCTTCAGCATCGGCACCGGCACTCTGCTCGGCAGTCTACTTTTGCCAACGCTGTTCGTCCTCTCGTCGCTCTCAACGGGAAACGCCCTGCTTCTGGCCGTCTCCTACCTTCTCAACCTACCTTTTTGGGGCGATCGCCTCTTTCGCCTGGACAGCGCGATCATCGCCCTGGAGTTGCTCTGCCTGACGGTCTTCCTAATCACGGCGGCCTGCGACCCGCTGCGCGCCGCGTCCTTCTCCACACTTACGCAGGGCCCTTATGCAACCCTGTTTTGGATGGGAGCGGTGCTTTGCGGACTTGTGGCTCCCCTGGTGTTGGAATCGCGGCGTTTTGCCCGCCGCGTCGCTTCAGGTGTAAACCTGGCGCTGCCGGTTGCGCTGTTGGTGTTCACGGGCGGCGTCTGCCTGCGGTACTCGGTGCTTGGCGCTGCACTGCCGGTGCCTGCCGCCTGATTGTTGTTGGAACGAATTGACAGAGAGTGAGGAACTGGTGAAGGAATCGGCGTTTCCCTTTCAGATTGACGCGCAAAGCGACCTGCCTTTGTGGGTGCAGCTGCGCAAACGGCTGGTGCATCTGATTAACAGCGGCCATTATCGGCCGGGCGACCAGCTGCCCACGGTACGCGGCCTGGCCGCCGACCTTTCGATCAACTACAACACGGTGAACAAGGCTTACCTGAGCATGATCGACGACGGTTTTGTCACCTCGGTGCGCGGGCGCGGCGTCTTTGTCAGCGCTTCTGACGCGTCCGATGAAGAGCAGGTGCTTGAGGCCGAGGGGTTGCTGCGCGACTTCATTGGGAACTGCCGCGACCTTGGGCTGACGACCTGGGATATTCAAAAGCTGCTCTCCCGGCAGCTGCGCCAGCTGGAGGCGCGGCGGGGGGAGCAAGGCGTTGCGGACGGCGCGACCAGCGGCGTGCTTGGGGGCGACGGCGTTGCGGACGGCGCGACCAGCGGTGTGGTGGGTAGCGTGAGCAGTGGCAGTGCGTCGGGCGGCGCGACCAGCGGCTCCTCCTCCGGTGTCGCCCCCGCCGCGCCGCAGGCCCAGGCAAAAGGAGCGTGAGGACGATGCGCAGGAGAAAGCAAGCTGACAGTCGCAACCGCGGCAACCGCGACAACCGTGGCAACCGCGAGCTCGCGCCCGCGCCGAGCGTGCCCCAGAGCGCCGAGACCGCCTCGCGCGTTGGCGTCGGGCTGTTTCAGCTGGCGCTGTTCATCGCGGTGTTCGCCGCCGTCGTGGCTGTCTTTTGGCTTACGACGCACAGCCTCAGCGTCGTGGCGCTGAGTACCGCGCTGATCGTGGCGCTGCTCGGCCTGGCCAGCGTGCACGTTGCCCAGCAATGGGAGCGCGTTGCCGTCTTGCGCCTTGGGCGATTTAGCCGCGTCGCCGGGCCGGGGCCGTTTTTCACCATCCCCCTCATCGAGTCCTGCGCCCTGCGTGTGGATACGCGCGTACGTACGACCGCCTTTGGCGCCGAGGAGACGCTGACCGCCGACCTGGTGCCACTGGACGTGGACGCCGTCCTGTACTGGCTGGTATGGGACGCGCACCTGGCCTGCACCGAGGTCAGCGACTTTGCCCAGACCGTCACCCTTGCGGCCCAGACGGCCCTGCGCGACGCCATCGGCAGGGGCAGCGCGGCCCAGGTTGCCATCCGCCGCAATCAGCTGGACCGCGAGCTTAAACAGGCTTTGGAGGAAAAAGTAGCACCCTGGGGGATAACCGTCCTCTCGGTGGAGATCCGCGACATATTGATGCCGCAGGGCCTGCAGGAGGTGATGTCGCTTGAGGCGCAGGCCGAACAGCGCAAGAAGGCGCGGATCACCCTGATGGAGGCCGAACAGGACATCTCCGAGATGCTGGCCGAGATGGGCGACACCTACGCCACGCACGACCACGCCCTGCGCCTGCGGATGATGCACCTGCTCTACGAAAGCGTCAAAGACAGCGGCGGCACGGTGGTCATCCCCTCCAGCTTTAGCGAGGCCTTTAAGGACATCACGCCGGATGAGCTGGGCGGCTTGCTTAAGGGCGGCCTGCGGTGATTGGTTGTCGCCGTCTGAGCAGCAACTGCGGGGTCATACCGTATGTGATGAGATTATCCTTGGCGATCTGTTAACAATCGCTAATACTCGGTAGCAAAAGAAGAAAACGTACTTTATTTACGCTGAAATTCATGCTACAATTAATGCTTACCGTATCGAGTCAAAAGCAATGATTGCGAGGATATCATGGCTCCATTAACCGTAAGCGCATCGGAGGCACGCGCGAACTTCTCCAAATTGGGAGAAGAAATCGTCCGAACCGGCAAACCGGCGACGGTGTTTAAGAACAGCAAGCCGTGGCTGGTGATTAGCCCGGTTACCCAGCAGCCGCTCAGCTCAGACAATGCGACGCAGGCAGGTCGCCCTGCCGACTTACCACTGACTGCTGAAGAACAGGAATTGTTAGCCTGGGCTGATGGCTTTACCGACGAATACCGCGACGTATTTGAGGTGTTGGCAAAATGAACGGCCATCGCTTCAAGCCGCGTCACAATGACTTGCAGGCGATTATTCTCGGCGTTGCTTCCGGGGAGAAGGACTACCAGGACCTCGTCGATTTTGTGCGGGCAACAGTAGAGGCGGCGGCTCCGGCGGATTGGTCGCCGCCTATCAGATGACGCAAAATCTGCATGGCGCGGTTTGTCAGCGCAGGTCGCTGTTGTTACGTCAGCTTAGGTAAGACCTTGAACATCTTATAGAGACCGCGCGCGAACGGCTCGCCTTTTATCAGAACGTACCCATTGCTTTCGTAGAAGCTGACCAAAGGCTCCTTGCAATCCAGATAAATCACTTTGCCACCAAGAAACTGTCCATTGTGCTGCCGTGAGTTTCGTCGTGAGATTGATAGATGAAAGTGCGGCTGTAGCCGGCCTTTTCATAGTTGACTGCCTTGTTCCTGATAAAGCCTTCAACATCTGCATCAAACGCACAGGTAAACTCTCCGAGCTTCTTCATTAGGATTTCTTGTGAATAAGATCCGGCAATCAGGTCGCGCAGTGGGAGCAGATCAAGATTTTGAGCTGCCAAGATATTCCCGCTCCAAAGCCCTCATGAAGTTTTTGGGATCGCCCCACTTAATCTTTGTTGTACGTTGTCTGGGTGGTTCTGAATCCACGCGAGCTATCTCAGAGGCCAGTTGATCTGCCTGCTCATTTGTTAGATGAATCGTTTTGCCAATGCTTTCAGTTGCCACGGGCGACCTCCTTCCTCCTAGTTTTGTTCGCATAACATGATAACACGTTTGCTGATTGCTCACAATGGACAGAGAAATGGCAAGGATTATCAGGATCTCGTCGGTTTTATACGGACAGCGGCGGGGCAACCAGCGTGATAAAATAGTCGCATCAGTCATCATGCGATTAACCGGCTGGCTGCACTACTCAAGAAACAGGTGATGTGATTATGACAGTAGAAGAAATGCAACAAGAGCTGGTAAAGTTTGACAGTGATCAACGCTTGGTTGTTTATCACTTTTTAGCCGGACTCGTAGAGGACGACATTGCTCACGAGGAGTTTGCAGGCATGGAGGATGATAAACAGCGGCTCCAGGAATGCGAGCGGCGCTGTGAAGCGTTTGACAGGGGTGAGATGGGATCTTCGCCATGGAGTAAGGTGAAGGCAGATGCCCGGGCGAGCCTTGCAGAATACTACCGCACTACAGCCAGAGAGCTTGTATCGTGACGTCAGGGATTGACATCCTTGATGATGCGGCAAAGGAATACATTGAGTCGATTCTCTGAATCATCATCCTAAAGATAGGATAGCCCAATTCACAGATTGTCATAGGATACCTCTTGATTGTCATAGGACAATTTGGTAGAATGTCATCAATGGCGTTCAAGAAGCAAGGAGGGTTCTATGACTATCGACGTATCGCGGCGGCAGTTTGTCAAGGCCGGTGCCGCCGGAGTCGGCCTCGCGGGAGCGGCCGCGGCAGGGATGCTTTCGTTTGACCAGTGGGTGGAGGAGGCTGGTGCGGAGGAAGGTGATGGCGAGCGGGTGGCGTACCTGCGGCATCAGTTTCACTGCCTGGGTGCCTGCTGTCTGAAATGCACCGTTCGCAACGACCGCATAGTTTTAGTGGAGCCCAATGACGCTTTAGCCGTGGAAGACCAGAAAATTTGCCTCAGAGGCATCGCAGAGATTCAACACGTTTATAGCGCAGATCGGATACAAACTCCGCTTAAGCGCGTGGGCGAACGCGGTGCTGGCGAATTCGTCGCAATTTCCTGGGACGAGGCTTTGGAATCCATCGCCACCGCTCTGAAAGAGACTCAAAAAAAGTACGGAGACGGCTCTGTTTTTGTGAGAAAGTCTACAGAGGCCAGTGCGTCCCTGTCTTGGTATGAGTTTTTTCCGTCCCTGATACACGCCGAGACCGGTGGGCGCTGGGGGTTAGATCGCGGACAGGCAAACGGGATTGTACCTGCCTTCGGACCAGGTACCTATCTGCCTCTAACAAGTCGTTCGGAATTCGCAAAGGCAAAAACAATTATCAATCTGGGTATTAATATGGCTGAGAGTGGCATCGTCTGGTCATACATGCTTTTTGACGCCAGAGATGCTGGCGCAAATCTCATTACCGTAGACCCAAGCTATTCTCCAACTGCATCAAAAACTGACCAGTATGTTCCAATCAAGCCAGGTACTGACGCAGCTTTGA
>JAISMZ010000272.1 GCA_031276475.1 Coriobacteriales bacterium | reverse complement strand
TACTGTCCTTTTGTGGAGACTTTCATGGCTGCCTTTCTGGTGTCGATGTTGCACAGGCTTAGCACCTGATATGACGCCGATTAATCGATGTCCCCCCAGTTTAGCGCATCTTTGCTTTTTGTGACGCCGAGTTGGCGGTTTCTTTGCTATACTGGCGGATGGGTGGCGCCTGACAGGCACTTCCTCAGTATCCCGATTGGAGAAAAATGAAGGTTATCATCCTCAGCGGCTTTCTCGGAGCGGGCAAGACCAGCCTGCTGTTGCAGCTGGCCGCCTATCTCAGCGGCGGAGCAGGTCATGCGGGCGGGGGCGCACGCGATGCTGCGGCCGGAGGCGTCGCTGGCACGGACGCGGCTGCGGCCGCCGTCGCTGGCAGACCCCGGGTCGCTATTCTGGAAAACGAGATTGGCAAGGTAAGCGTGGACGGCGCCACTTTGCGCAGTCAGGGAATCGAGGTGCGAGAATTGTTCTCCGGTTGCGTCTGCTGTACGCTAACCGGCGAGTTGGCCAGCAGCATCGTCGAGATTGAGGAGAAGCTGCAGCCCCATTGGCTGATCATCGAGGCCACCGGCTTGGCCTTTCCAGACCGGACCGCCAACGTTGTGCGCGAATACAGTACCAATTTGGAATCGCTGAAGATCGTAGTGCTGATAGATGCCGAGCATTTTCTGATTTTAGACAAGATCGTACCGCTGATCTCGGGCCAACCGCAGTTTGCCGACCTGCTGTTGCTGAATAAGATCGATCTGGCAGATGAGGATACGATACAGCAAACGGTCGATCGGCTGCGCGAGATAAACGCGGAGGCTCCGCTGTTTCAGATCATCGCTACCGAGCCACTCCCGGACGATCTCTGGCAGGAGGTATTGTGATGACACACGACCACGATCACGATCATCACCACGATCACGATCATCACCACGATCACGACCATCACCACGATCACGATCATCACCACGATCACGATCATCACCACGATCACGATCATACTCACGCCCATACCCACGAAAGCATCGATGAGTACGGCATCTCAATCAGCGAACACGAAGGCGCTCTGATCGCCTCGCTCAGTCTGGAGATTTCGGGCAACTACGATGCCGCCGAGCAGGAGCTGGCCGCTAAGCTGGCGTCCCTGGCCGCAGCCGTAACTGCGGCCGGCGGCATCGTCGGCCACATCAAGGCTACGCTTGCCGGCGACACGACCGTCTCCACACTTTCTACCACGGGCAGCGCGGTGCATGTTACCCGAGGGAAAGGCACCGCCAGCAAGGCGGAGATCGCAGCTATTGTGTTGACTATATCCGAGCCAGATCTGCGCTCGGCGGTGCAGACTACGTTGCTTACCGCCTGAGGAACTTACATTTTATGAAGTATTACCCAGCGTAGAGCCACCAATTGTACTCCAGGGCCAATTCCGCCTTCATCAGCTGTGTCCTATAATCGACTCAAAGAAGCATCGGGCAGCTCAAGAATCGGAAGGAAATCCCATGGAGAAGAAGATACTGGTTGTTAATGGTGCCGAGAAACTGTTCATCTACGACCCGGAGCACGACAGTTTGGCTGATCTGTTGCGGCGGGCCGGCCTGACCGGCACCAAGATCGGTTGCGGCGCCGGCATGTGCGGTGCCTGTAATGTAATACTCAACGGCGAGTTGGTTCGCTCCTGTGTGCGCAAGGCAGCAAAAGTTACGGATTACTCCACGATTATCACCATAGAGGGCTTAGGGACCGCCGACAAGCTGCATCCCCTGCAGCTGTCCTGGATCGTTCACGGAGGCGTGCAATGCGGCTTTTGTACGCCGGGTTTCATCGTGTCGGCAAAGGCGCTGTTAGCCAGCAACCCAAATCCCAGTCGCACAGAGGTTCGCGACTGGTTTAAAAAGCATCGCAATGCCTGTCGCTGTACGGGCTATAAGCCGCTCGTAGATGCGGTTATGGACGCTGCCAAAGTGCTGCGTGGCGAGCTGACCTGCGAAGAGCTGGCCTGGAAGATGCCCGCAGACGGTAAGATCTACAACACGGATATTCCCCGTCCGGCGGCTCTGGGCAAAGTGCTCGGTGCCTGCGATTTTGGCGATGACATCGCGCTGAAGATGCCGGCCGATACCCTGGAGTTGGCGCTGGTCTTACCGCAGGTATCGCATGCTCGGATTATAAACATCGATATTTCTGCAGCCCAACAGGCTCCGGGCGTCTTTAAAGTGATTACCGCCAAGGATGTTCGAGGCACCAATCGCATCGCCTTTCCTCTGCCACATCCGCGGGCGCTGTGCGACGGCGCCGAAAGGCCGATTCTGATGGACGAGAAAATATTCAGGGCCGGCGATCCCGTTGCCGTTGTCGCTGCTGACAGTCGCCGCCATGCCCGCGAGGCGGCAAAGCTCGTAAAAATCGAGTTTGAGCAACTGCCCGAATACCTCGAGGGCCTCGACGCGATGGCCGATGATGCCATTCAGATCCATCCCGGCACGCCCAATATCTTCATCACTCATCCACTGCTCAAAGGCGAGGACACCCGCGAGGTGCTGGCAGACTCCCAGCACGTGGTCACGGGCAGTTTCTACTCCAGTCGCGAGCCGCATCTGGTGATAGAGCCCGATGTTGCTCAGGCCTACCCAACGTCGGATGGCGGCGTTACCATCCACAGCAAAAGCCTCTTTTTGCATATGATCATCTGGGCTGCGGCCGAGGGCATCGGTTTGCCGCCGGATAAGATACGCTGTGTTGAGAACCCAACCGGCGCGAGCTTTGGCTATTCGATGTCGCCGGGAACGGCGGCGTTGGTAGCCGTCTGCGCGCTGGCCTGCGACCGGCCCGTCAACCTCACGCTCTCTTATCCAGAGTACATGCTCTTTACCGGCAAACGGGCCCCCAGCTACTCCAACGCCCGGCTCGGCGCCACTGCTGAGGGCAAAATCACCGGTCTGGAATACGAGATAGCTTTTGAGAAGGGTGCCTACTCCGAGGTTTCTGACCTGCTCGTCGAGATTGGGCAACGCTTTTTTGGAACCCCCTATTCGATTCCCAATATCACGGGACTCTCCAAATTGACGTTCTCTAATCACGCGTTTTCTACAGCCTACCGCGGCTTTGGCTCGCCTCAGTGCTACACAGGCATGGAGGCCTTGATGGACATGATGGCTGAGGAACTCGGTCTGGATCCCTTTGAGTTTCGCTATCGCAATATCTACCGCCCGGGTGATGTCAGCAACACCGGCGAGCAATTTGATGTTTATCCAATGGAGGCTCTGATGGATGCCATCCGGCCGCGCTACGAGGCCTTGCGGGCTCATGCCGCCACCGCATCCACTCCCGAGCGACCGCATGGCGTTGGGTTTGCCTGCGGCATGTACAATGTCTCGGGAACCAACGACCGCGCCGAGGCGGATATCGAGCTGATGAGCGATGGCAGCATCACCGTCTACAACACCTGGGAAGATCAGGGCCAGGGCGCTGATGTGGGTTCGCTGATTCACGCCCACGAGGCCTTTCGCGAGGTTTTGGGGCTTCAGCCTGAGCAGATTCATCTGGTGATGAATGACACGGCTCTGGCACCGGTGCATGGGCCAGCGGGAGCCTCGCGCTCCCATTATATGGGCGGCAATGCCTTGCTCGACGCCCGCGATAAGCTGGTGGCGGCAATGACCAAGCCCGATGGTACGCTGAGAACCTATGACGAGATGCAGGCCGAGGGGCTGGCGACCCGCTATCGCGGCGTCACTACGACCGACGCCCTGACCGACGCGCTCAACCCAAACACTGGTCGGGGAAAGGGCAGCCCGGAGTACACCTACTGCGTCTATGCCTGCGAGGTTGAGGTGGACATCGCAAGTGGCAAGACGACCGTTGTTGCCCTGCATTGTGTTTCTGACTTGGGGATTGTGGGCAACTACCTGGCGGTGGACGGCCAGGCCTATGGCGGCATGGAGCATTCCAGAGGCTTTGCCCTCCGCGAGGACTTCTCAGACAGTAAGAAGCATACGACAATGGCCGGCGCCGGCTTTACCTATATCGACATGATCCCCGACGGCGAGGACTTTACCACCGCCTATATCGAGACCCCTCGCCCCTCAGGGCCTCAGGGCTCCAGTGGCTGTTCCGAGGCGTTTCAGTCCGGCGGTCATATGGCGGTCATCTCAGCTATCAAAGATGCCACAGGCGTACGAATCTTTGAGCTGCCGGCTACACCGGAGAAGGTCAAGGCCGCTTTGGAGGCTCAGGCAAGCGGCGAGGAGAAGCTGCCTGAACCCTACTATCTGGGTGCGGACTTCTGGGATGTTATCGAGGAGATCAGGGCCAATCCCGTCAACGTCTGAACTCTTTGCTTGAGCGGAGGCGGGCGGCGATGAACAGTCAGGACATCCTGGAGCAGTCCAATCGCTGTTTGGCCGATGACGCTCCACCCTGTGGCTGTGCCTGTCCGCTGGGCGTGGACATCAAAGGCCTGGTGGAGAAGCTACGACGCGGGCAAAACGCTGCCGCCTACCGTCTGCTCAAGCGCAGTACGGTATTTCCCAGCATCGTCGCGCATATTTGCGACGCGCCCTGTGAGAGCGCCTGCCTCTTGGCTCCTCCCGAATCTGACCCGCTGGCCGTTCGAGAGTTTGAGCGCTTTCTTTGTCGCGCCGAGTACCGCGACGTGGCTGCTTATCGGATCCTTCCAAAAAAGCAGCGCATCGGCATCGTCGGTGGCGGGCTGGCGGGTCTGTCCTGCGCCTGGAAGCTGATAGCCCGGGGCTATCGGGTCAGCTTGTATGAGGCAACAGGGCAACTGGGCGGCAAACTGCGGGCTTTACCAGCTCCCATTTTGCCGCCGGAATGCCTGGAACGCGAGCTTAGGCCCACCGCTGGCGCGGATTTTTTGGAGATCCATCTAAACACAGACATTGCTGCTGTTGGCGATGATCTGACGATCGCCGGCGTTACCTTCGATGCGGTTGTTGCGGCAACGGGGGACGATCAATTTGCCGATGTGCGGTTCCCCGGGCTGCTCGTTTTGCACTCCTGTCGCGAGCAGGGTCCCCTTGAGGCCATTCGTCAGGGCGTGGCCGCATCCTATTCGGTGGAGTCTTTGATCAAGACCGGACGGATGGACGAGAAAAACGACGCGCCGGGGAGCTGCTCAAAGTGCGTTCCGGGTCTGTTGATAAGCCCGAGCCGGTGCCAGGTAAAAGCTCGTTTGGGCGCATGGACGGAGCCAGATGTGCGACAGGAAGCGGGGCGCTGTCAACTTTGTTCTTGCCGAGCCTGTCTCAACGTCTGTGATCTCTTGGAGTTCTTTGGCAAGAACCCCAGAAGGGCGCTGGTGGAATCCGCCGGCGTTTTGGGGAAAAGCGTTACCGGCGGCACAAAGGCGGCGCTGCGGCAGGCTTTGGCCTGTACGCAGTGTGGTGCCTGCCAGCGGGAGTGCCCTGTTGACATCGATCTGGGGCGGATTTATCTGGATCTGCGCCGTACGCTGAATCACAGGGGCAGTTTGCCCGTGGGCTATTACGCCTATTATCTGGAGGATCAGCGCTTCGCCTGCAATGAGGCTGCGCTGCTGCTCGGGGACGCACAGCCCGTTTCTTACGTCTATTTTCCCGGCTGCCAGATTGGGGCGTCCCGACCCGAGCAGACAATCAGGTCATGGCAGGCGGTGCGTCTTGCCTCTGGTGGCACGGCCGCGCTGCAAATGACCTGCTGCGGCGCTCCTGCCGCCTGGGCTGGTGATGAGCGTCTGCACCGCGAGGCGCTGGCGGCCATCAAGAAGGCGCACGCCAGTCTTGGCCGACCGACCTATTTGTTGGCCTGCCCGAGCTGTGCCCGGATGTTTGCCAAATACCTCCCCACCCTGAAGACCAGGATGCTTTGGGAGTGGTTGCTCGAGCAGGACATTTTGCCACCGGCAACTCAAAATCTACCCGACCAGGTCACGGTTTTTGACCCCTGCGCCAGCGCTGATGTTCCCGATACCCAAAAGGCGGTGCGGCAATTGCTGCGCCGCTGCGGATTTACGCCCCGGGAGTTGCCAGATGAACTGCGAGCGCGCTGCTGCGGTTACGGTGGGCTCATCTCACAGGCGGCTCCCGAATTGCACGCAGATATCAGATCGATACAGGCCGCCTTGAACGGCTCGCCATTCGTTGCCTACTGCTCCAATTGCCGCGATTCGCTCGCGGCCGCGGGCCAACAGGCCTACCATCTGTTTGACCTGCTCTTTTCCGAGGTGACATCTGCCAATCAGCCGCCAACGCTTTCGCAGCGTCGACAGAACCGACTGGTGCTGAAGCAGAGGCTTGTGGGCGACGCAGCTACCGATGCTGTTATTGCTGCTGGCGCTGCCCTTGGGGATGCCGCCGCCGCTGACCAATCTGTTGTTGGGGCCGCCTCTGCCCGCCATAGCGCTTCTGCCCGTCGCTCCTTTGAATGCCTGATACCAGAGGGCGTTCGGGCAGTCATGCAGCGCGAACTGATGCTTGATGAGGACGTGGAGGCCGTTATTGCGCATGCCCGGGAGACAAGGGCGAGCGTGTTCAATCCCGCCAATGATGAGTATACCGCCCACCTCAGGCGCGGCTATAACACTTTCTGGGTTCGATTCGCTCAGTTGGATGAGAGCCGCTACGAGTTGCGCAGCGTTTATTCGCACCGCATGAGCATAGCAGCCGAGGGTGCTATGAGCAGCGCGAGCGGTTCGGGTGTCACGGTCATGGACGATGCAGGTATCGCGAACAGCGGTGGCGATGGCGGCGCGAATGTCTGAACCCGCTGTGTCGCAGCTGATCTGCACCCGCTGCAACAAGGTCTTGGAGCAGCGACCCCTGGTATTGCATTACCTCGGTCATGATTTTAATACCCAGGTTCTGAGTTGTCCGATCTGCGGCCTGGTCTATCTGGACGAGCAGACGGTGCGCGAGCGCGTTACCGCCGTTGAGAGGGCCTTTGAGGAGAAGTGAGCAGAGTGTGGCCGGCGGGATGTCGGCGGAGTGCCGGCGGAGTGCCGGCGGAGCTAATCTTGCCTGCCATCGCCCGCCCCGCCCCCCGCCCTCAGTGCCGCTCCCTATCCGTTTCCCGGCGCTGCCACCCCCCATCCCGCCACCCGCCTGCCCCCTGCCCCCTTTCGCACTTGCCTTTTCCCCAGAAGTGCTACAATGAAACCACTATGGGGCAG
>JAISMZ010000248.1 GCA_031276475.1 Coriobacteriales bacterium | reverse complement strand
CCAAAGAGTATCACCGTCACAAATATCGCTATCAGGATAACCACGCCGCCCATCGTTGGGGTGCCCTGTTTGACAAGATGGTGCTGAGGGCCGTCAGCGCGAATTTGTTGTCCGATTTGACGAATTGCGAGCAGGCGGATCCACAGCGGCAGCACTACCATGGTTATCGCCAGGGCAATGAAGATCGAGAGAAAGACCAGGAAGGTCGGGTACTGTGCGAGGATGGTATCGCCTAGCATCGCGCCAGGACCTCCTCCACAACTTGCTCCAAACGCATACCGCGCGAGGCTTTAACAAGAATTATCGGCCGCCTGCTGAGGTAAGGCAGGAGTGCCTCCAGTGCCTCGGCGGGTGTGGAGCAGGTAACCACTGCTGCGTCCGCCCTGCCGATTTCTCGCGCGCCGGCAGCGATTTGGGCGCCCAGGTCGCCCACAGTTATCAGCAGATCGAGCCGGTTGATGTGAGCGTAGGCCCCCACCTCGCGATGAAAGGCCTGCTCCTCACTGCCCAGCTCGTACATATCGCCGAGGACGGCGATATGCATTCGTTCGTGCGGCAGGCGGTTGAGCAGGGCCAAAGCCGCGCGCATCGAGTCGGGATTGGCATTGTAGGTGTCGTCGATGACGGTAACGCCGCTGGCGGTCTCGTGCACCTCCTGACGCATTGCCGCAGGCCGACAGAGGGCCAGGGCGCGCAGGATGGCCTCCGGCGTGACCCCGGCGACTATGCCAACCGCTGCCGCCGCCAAAGCGTTGAGCACGTTGTGCTCGCCTTGCAGCGCCAGACTCGCCTGACGCGGACGGCCGTCGGGCAGCCAGAGATCGAAGCTGGGCCGCCCCTGCTCGTCATAGTCAATGTGCGCAGCGCGGATGTCGTTATGCGCGCCCAGGCCATAGAGCACGACTCGAATATCGCGACTGGCCGTCTGGGCCTGCTCGCGGATGAAGGGCGTAAAGGCGTCGTCGCCGTTGAGGATGGCGATGCCGTTGTGCTCAGGCAGGGCCTCAATCAATTCGGCCTTGGCACGGGCGATATTCTCACGAGAACCAACACTTTTGCAATGAGTGACGCCGATGTTGGTGATCACGCCAATCTGCGGCGCGGCGATGGCCGCCAACTCAGCGATCTCGCCGAGGGCTTGCATGCCCATCTCGCAGATCAGCATCTCGGTGGCTTCACCGGCGGCCAGGATGGTTGCCGGCAGGCCGATTTCGTTGTTGTAATTGCCCTGAGTGGCGGTGGTATTGTAGGTGCTGGAAAGTACGGCGGCGACCATGTCCTTGGTGGTGGTCTTGCCGCTGGAGCCGGTGATGCCTACCGTGCGTGCAGTGAGCAGCCCGCGGTAGCCGCCAGCCAGGCGTTGAAAGGCGGCGACGGCGTCTGCACGAGCGACCTCGAGAATGGCGGCGCCGGCGTCCTGGGCGGCTCTACAGAGGGTGGCGCCGTCCTGGGTGGCCGCGAGTGGACGCGAAGCGAGCACGACAGCGGCGCCGGCGCTCAGGGCAGAAGCGATAAAGTCGTTGCCGTCTACGCGCTCGCCGGGAAAGGCGACGAACAACGAGCCCGGCTGAACGGCGCGGGAGTCCCAGCCAAAACGGGTTATCCGACGCTCAGGGTCGGGCGCGGCAACGACGACGCGAGCTTGGCTGAACGCCGCTATTTGAGCGATTGACATATCCATGGGCGAATTATCTCCTGGTTTGCATTCCTATATGATACCGCATCGGCAGCGAGCGGAACAGGCAGACGCAGTGAACCACGGCAAAAGCCAGACTCGACGCCTCGCTGTTTGGGAAGGTGAGGCACGGGACACGACCCGGCTGTGATAGCCCAAAACAGGCAGTCGGACTGGCAGGCGAACCGACGGTCCAGCTGCTCCGAAAAGGCATCGCGGCCATCATCTCAGCCGCTGGTGTCCAGCAGCCAACCCTCACGCTCACCGCTTAAAACGGGCTGGGCGGCGGAGTCGTTGAGCGCATAGCCTCGGGGAGTGGATAAGGTCAGGCGACTGGACTCATCGCCGGAAGCTGCAAGGTCACCGGAACCTGCAGCCGCGCCAGAGTCGCTGCCTGCGGCTGTACCGGAGTTCTCCACAGGAGTACCTGCGGCACTGCCGGCCACGCCGTCTGCATCCGCACCCGCGCCCGCAGCCGGCGCATCCAGCTCACCAACGCGGGCGGCGGCGGCCAGGGCGGCCTTAGCTTCATCGATTGCGTCAACAGCAGTGACCATCGAGTGATTGGTCAGATAAGACATGATGTCTTTGAACAACGGTTGCGTTGGCGGCGCCGTCAGCTGCTGCAAAGGATTGTCAAAGGAGGTTAGACAGACCATCTGGCTGCTGGCATTGGCGAGGTAACCAACAAAGCTGACGATATGGTTATCTTGCAGGTAGCCGCCCTCCGAGGATGCCTTCTCGGCAGTGCCGGTCTTACCCACCACCTGATACCCCGGGATGTCTGCGGCCGGGGCGTGAATCTCAACCACTGAGCGCAACATGCTTTCCAGCCGCTCGGCACTATCCTGAGACATAACGCGCCTGGCGCTGTACTCTGGCTGTCGGTCCTGGTTGGGCCGCGCCATCAGCAGATGCGGCTGAATCTGTACGCCATGATTGGCAATTGCTCCGTAAAAACTCGCAACCTGCAAAGACGAGACCTGAATCCCCTGCCCAAACGCCATCGTAGCCCGCGAGACAACGTTCCAATCCTCAAGCTCTGACATCAGGCCGATGGCCTCGCCAGGATAATCCACATGGGTCGGTTGCCCAAAACCGGCGCCGCTGAGCATCGCATGGAAAGCCTCGTCACCTATTTTATCCTCAATTAAAGATATTCCAATATTGGACGAGTGAACGAGGATCTCGCGAAAGCTCATCTCCATCGCACCATGCTCAAAGGAGTCGGTTATCTCGTACTCGTCAAGCTTTAAAGCGGCCGGAACGCCAATGCGGTCTTCGGTGTTGAGGACATTGTGCTCCAACGCCGCTGCGGCCGTCACGCTTTTTAACACCGATCCGGGCTCGTAGCCAAAAGTGATGGCTTTACAGGTGGTCGCGCCCTTTTGCACATCCTCACTCGTGACCTTTTCGCGATCGTACAACGGCAGTGATGCTGCGGCATGAATCTCTCCGGACGCGCCATCCAGTAAAAGCGCATTAGCATTATCACATTCGTAACGACTACCGTAGTCAGCCAGGCTGCTCTCGACGCGGGCCTGAAGGTCGATGTCTACGGTGAGAATGATATTTTGACCGTCGGAGGCGGGCTGCTCCTGATGAAATCCGCCGGGAATCGGTCGACCGTCCTTGCCCCGCTCGGTGCGCACCGAGCCGTTAACGCCGCGCAAAATGGCGTCGTAGGCTTTCTCGATACCGGAGATGCCGATGCCGTCGCTGTCCACGGCGCCAATGACCTGCGCTCCCACCGCGCCATAAGGGTAGACCCGTTTGGGATCGTTGAGGTAGTTGATGCCGGTCAACGGTGTGACGATGTCCGCGGGGATATCATCGCCGACGGGCAGGCTGGCAATGTAATCCTCACGATACTTTTCATCGGCCGCCTTGAGTTCCTCAACCAAGCCTGGCTCTATCTTGCGATAGATATAGTTGAAGGTCGGTGAGGCCGATCCGTTGATCCTGTCGAGGTAGAACTGCTGGGTGCCGCCGAGTACCGCTCGCAGCGCTGTTGCGGTCGCCTCGGGGTTGGCGACCTTGCTGGGATCGACATAGACACTGCTGGCATCAACGCTTAAGGCCAAGATGTTGCCGCTACGGTCGTAAATGGTGCCCCGGCGGGCAATCAGGTCATAGCTGACGGTACGTTGCTCCTGGGCATTGGCCCGCAGCGAGGGCGCCTCAAAGATCATCACCATGCTCAGCCGAACCACCAGGGCCACCGTCAGGAACATGAAGAAGGCTACGACGGCGGCATCGCGATTGGCCCAGGAACCTATCAGGGTGCCCAGGCCCTGGCCCATCAGGCGCGAGCCCTTGTTGATGGTGGCCTTGGCGCCACCGGCTGCAGCGGCGTGGGCACCGCGGCGTGAGCGACGGCGCGACGAACCGGACGAGGTTCGCGTATGCTTCTCAAC
Source organism: Coriobacteriales bacterium (assembly GCA_031276475.1). Taxonomy (GTDB): domain Bacteria; phylum Actinomycetota; class Coriobacteriia; order Coriobacteriales; family UBA8131; genus JAISMZ01. The sequence goes on along the minus strand of JAISMZ010000248.1, from coordinate 6,303 downwards.
CATTCTGAGTACCCCTGGCAGCTTCGGCGTTCTCTGCGGCAGCGGCGCTCTCTGCGGCAGCAGCGTTCTCCTGGGCAGCGGCGTTCTCTGCGGCTCGTTGGGCAGCGGCAGCCGCAGCCTCGGCGGCGCGCTGATGGGCGGCCAGGCTCTCGGCGGCGGCAGCCTGCTCGGCCTGGCGTCGCTCAATCGCGGCATCCGTTGCCGCACGAGCAGCGGGGGAAAGACTGGTGGCGGCCGGCAGTGCCTCACTTGTCGCCGGCACCATGCCAAGCTGCGTCGCCTGTTTTTGAATGGAGGTGGAGCTGGCCGCCAGCGCGTGCTGTATCTCCAACTTCAGTCCTTCCGCCTGGGCTGCGGCAATCTCTGCGGACAGCTCCTCGGCCCTCACCGAAGCTTCGGCGGTGAGATTGATCAGGACGACGCGGCTAATGCTCACCAGCATGACCACCACGAGTGCCACCATCGCCATCACGATGCCGGTCTTGAGCAGTGGACTCAGGCGCGGTCGGGTCGCGGCGGCGCTTCTGCGCCCCGGTATCGGCCTCAGATAGGGCTGCTCCCGAGGCTGCGGCTGTGCGCTTTCGCGTGCCGCTCGGGCGGAGCGGGCGTCGAGACGCGCCTGCTGGCTATAACGGCGCCGCGCGGGCATTGCGGCCACGTTAGTCCGACGCGGCAGCTCCCAGGCGCTGCTTTGGTCATATGCTACTGCACTCTGTGCCATACCTATCCTTACAACTCACATTCATACACGGCCGCAGCGGATGCGGCTGCTGCGGATACGACAGCCGCTGCGGCCGCTGCTACTGCTGCGGACACGACAGTCGCTGCGATCGTGACGGCTGCTGCGGTGGCCACTGCGGCCACGACAACGGTCTCAACAACGCAGCGCGGCGTCATCCTCCACAGCTTTGCTCTTTACCGCCCAACGCAGCCGGGCGCTGGCGCTGCGTCCGTTACATTGTTTCTCATCGTCGGCGGGCCGCAGGGCCTTGCCGCTCACAGCACTGAATACCGGCTTGCGTCCGCAGGTGCAGATGGGCTGCTCAGGCGGACAGATGCAGCCTCTTTTAAGGCTCGCAAAGCTTTCCTTGACAATCCGATCCTCCAGCGAGTGATAGGAGATGACCACAACGCGGCCGCCGGGGTTCAGCCAGCGGATGACCGCGTCCAGGCCGCTTTTGAGGGCCTCCATCTCGTCGTTGACGGCGATTCGCAGGGCCTGAAAGGTCCGCTTTGCCGGATTGCCGCCCTGCCGGCGCGCGGCGGCGGGTATCGCCGTGCGGACCAGCTCCGCCAGCTCCGTGGTGGTTGCCAGCGGCGAGCGCTGGCGGTGGGCAACAATGGCGGCCGCGATGCGCGAGGCCCAGCGTTCTTCTCCATAGCTGCGAAGGATCCAGGTGAGATCGGCTGCGTTTGCGGTATTCAGGATCTCTGCTGCGGTTTTGCTCTGTTTACCTGGAGCCATTCGCATATCGAGGGGGGCTTCTCGCGCATAGGAGAAGCCTCGCTGGGGGGTGTCAAGCTGCGGCGAGGAGACGCCGAGGTCGAGCAGCGCGGCGTCGATGCCGATGATTGACAGCTCGCTGAGCAGCGTGTCCAGCTCGGCGAAGTTGCCTGACAGTAGCGTCAGGCGCAGCTGCGGTAATGCCTTGTGGAGACGGTCGCGGGCTACGGTCAGGGCGACAGCGTCCTGGTCGATGCCAACAAGATAGCCGCCCGGCTGCAGCGCCGGGGCCAAGGCCAACGCGTGGCCGGCGCCGCCGAGCGTGCAGTCGACGAAGGTCTCGCCGGGACGCAGGGCCAGATGCTCCCGCGTCTGCTCCAGCATTACAGGGATATGCCGGTATTGGTCTGTCAATGAACGCGACTCAGCTGACGGGCGGTGCTGAGGGGTCTATGTTGTTTGCCGAGGCGGGCGCGGCTGCGGTCACCGGGGCGGCCGTGGCGGGCGCGGGCGTGGCGGTCGTGGCGGTGGCGGGCGCGGCTGCGGCGGTGGGCGCGGGCGTTGTCGCCGCGAGAATCACCGCGGGGACCGTTGCCGGGGGGTCGTAGACCGGAACCCGGCCGCGCCGCTCGGCGTTATCCTTCCAGATCGTCGCCGAACGCAAGATCAGGTGGTCGCGCACGCCGGTTATCACCACGTCCTTATCCAACCGTGCGTACTCGCGTTGCTCCGCGGGGATCAGCAGGCGGCCGGCGCTGTCCAGCTTGATGCTCTCGGCGTTCTCGTAATACTCCTCGATGACATCATCAAAGCTCTGGATATTGGCGCGATAACCGCCCTTGCTCTCCAAAACACCGTCTATCCAACGCTCAAAGCCATCCTCCGTGTAAAGCACCAGCGAGGGATATTCGGTGTTGGGCGATTTGGCAACGACAACTTCCTCAGGGAGCAGCCTACGGTATTTGGCAGGGAGAGATATGCGGCCTTTGGTGTCCAGTGTTGCCACCGCTTTGCCCCGAAGGACTTCCATCTCTCACCTCCTTGCTGGATTTGCTGTTCCCTGAGGGAATGTCGTGGTAGCCATCTTATACCACTTTCTTCCCCTTTGCAACAAAAATTTCCTTTTTATCCCACTCAGCGCCCTTAAAGCCCCTCAGACCCCCTCGCCGTCTCCCACAAAGGCATAAATACGGCTCTCCGGCCGCGCCTGAGAAGGCTTGTCTGTAGACGACGCTACACAGGCGCAGGGCTATCAAAGAGGCGTTGGCCCGGATGGATTGCCTTGAGGATGCTATCGGGCGGACACAGGGACGGCTCTGAGGTGAGGGCAAGATAGGAATGTGGGGACGGTTCTGAGGTGATGGACGCTCACCAAAGTATGAAAATCAGGAAAAGGGACTTTGTCGGCCTGCAAGGGGTGTTGACTGCTAATTTTTAACGCTTGTGTGCTGTCTTGCGCTGAGTTTTGGAGTTATTGCTAAAAATTGACGCTTGTGCGCAGCTTATTTTGACTGACGTGCCGTTGGCAGGCTTAATTCAACCGTTTACATCAAATAGTTATCCATAAGCTCGCGAAAACTCCCACAGATCCCTTCAAAATCGGCCAATTCTGATACACAACCGAAAATTTTTAGCAATAACTCCCGAAAACGTGACACGAGCCTATGTGGTAGCAATAGAAGCGGACACAGCAGGCGGACACAGGGACGGCTCATCCGTCCCTGTGTCCGCCTGCTGATGAGGCCGAGGCGAAGCGCAGCACCACACCGTCCGCTCCGATGGCGGACTACGGCGTGGCAGTACTAACGGCAAATGCCTGCGAATAACGACTGTTCCTGAGTGCCGCCGCAAGATTGCCTGGAACCAGGACGGACTTGCCGGCTGTAAAGCGCCACTGCTGATCAAAATCGAAGGAAACCGGATAGTCCGATATATTGCCTAAGTATGTAGCTGCATTATCACAACCTCCGTCGCCCCACTCCGGCACCCCCGCTTTTATCGCCCGCACGGTACGCGAGCTAAAGTTAATGCCTTTAACCGACGCTGCCAAGTCGGGGTCGTCCACGGTCATCTCAACAGTGTTCACAAAATTGAAGTACGACCAGCCGCCACCCGCAAGCATCTGACGAAACTCCTCTTCATAAAAGGCTCCGGCCAGGCATTCGCCGTACAGCACGGGATCGTCGTGCAACTGCTTTGGCATGCGCTTGTTTGCAAACACGTCGGAGAAGAAAAGCTCGCCGTTGGGCTTGAGCACCCGGTAAATCTCGCGAAAGACCTGTTCTTTATCGGCGGAGAGATTGATTACGCAATTGGATATCACCACATCGACGCTGTTGTCCGCGATGCCTGAGGCACCGAGGTCTTCTATCAGGCCATCGATAAACTCGGTGTTGGGCTTTGCGTAGCCAAAGGCGGCGGCCTGACGCTGCTCATTGCGTCGAGCCACCGCTATCTGCTCTGGCGTCATGTCGATGCCAATGACACGACCGGACTCTCCCACCAGCCTGGCGGCTATAAAACTGTCGCGCCCGCTGCCACAGCCCAGATCCAGCACCGTACAGCCCTGCAACAGAGGCGGCAGAGGCGAGCCGCAGCCGTAGAACTGCTCCAACACCTCGTCACTTATCAGCGGCAACACCGCGCTTACATAGTCCGGTTGGCTATTGGTGCCGCAGCAGCAGGCGTTGGTCTTAAGGGCTGCGGATGTCTGCATCCTGGCATAGTAGGTGCTGACCTGGTTGTGGATGTCGGTCGCCGTGCTCATCAGGCCGAGGCGGCAGTTGAAGAGGCGGCTTCACCGGCGGTTGTAGCCTCGGCATCGTCTGCCGCATCGCGCTCGGCAATGTATTCGGCGGTCAACGCAATGCGCGTGCCGTCACCCATGGCCAGATGCGTGAACCCTGCCTCCCAAAGCATCTTGCGGCAGGCGCTTACGTCCAGGCCGCGGCTGGTGGAGGTGTCGGTCGCGGTGTCGCGCGGGTTTACACCGGTCTCGGCACAGATGCTGTTACCGCCGCTGACCAGCCCCAGGGGCTCGGCTTCATGAATTGGAATCCACGGATAAGGGTCAGACGGAATCATCACCAGGGCGTTGACCGCCGTGATCTGCGCCATCCGTAGATTGGTGATGCTGGTTGTGAAGATGGTTCCCGGCACCGCCGTGCGCTTCATCACGCCAGCCGTGTCGATGCCGTCGGCCTGCGTCTTAAACATCCGCTCAACCAACTCCTCGGCGCGGTGTTCCGGACCGATGGGCTCCAGACAGTCCTGCAGCGCCAGACCGGCTTTAACCGCGTCGGCGCGGGTCTTCAGACGTCTCTCCACCGGGATCTTGGTATAGCTACCCTCGCCGAGGCGAACGACGTGGTAGACGCCATCGGCACCGGCCTGCTTGAGCTTGACGAAGGTATCGTAGTCCGTATCGCCAATATTGGTGTAGATTTGCGTCTGTGGCGGTGCGACCTCGCGGGCAATTCGCACGGCATTGCTAAAGTAGTCGAGGTCAAAGCTGTTCATCGTCATCAGCCACAGCACGTACAGATCGCCATCCTTGGTAAAAGCGCGTACCTTTTCGCGGATGGTCTCCTCGTCCAGGGTTATCCTTTCGCTAAAGCCGGTGTGGGTCTCTCCAAAGGAACAGAACTGACAGTCGGCCTCACAGGGGTAGAGCTCCAGACCGATCTGGCCAAAGATCAGCGCCGTGTTGCCGGTTCTGGCACGGGCGACATCGTTGCCGACCCCGCGGGTGTAGGTTGCCTCCGGCGAGTATTCCGGAAATCCGAGCAGGTAGACAGCCTCCGCCTCGGTGGGTTGTTGGCCAGACAGTGCGCGTGCGAGAATCTCGTTTACCTTCTTGTCCATGCGATAGTTCCCTTCTCTGGTTTGGACGCCAGGCTTCTTGCCATCGCTATGGTGTCCGTTGTTGCATCTCACTGGCTCAAATATAAGAGTAACTCATTTATTAGATTATGTCTAGTATTTAATTTGGAGGAATTCCTCAGGGACAGTCAGAGCAGCAGGCTGGTGGGACGCCGATTGATGCCAGTGCGCCAGATTCCGAGGCAAAATGACTCACAGCCGGACACAGGGACGGTTCATGCGTCCCTGTTTTCATGATATGTTGCCCCAGTAGCAGACGGCTGTTCGGAAAACAGGACGGATGAACCGTCCCTGTGTCCGGCTGTGCTACCCCTCAAACAATCGCTTGAACTTATCTTTCCTCCTATGGGCTTTGATGGCGGCGCGAGTATCCGAATCACCGACTCATAGCCCGCTATCACGTCTCCCACAATAAAGGTATATGATGGGGACAGGCCCTCTGGCCCTGTTTTGCCCTCACCTCAGAGCCGTCCCTGTGTCTGCCTGTGTCCGCCCGTGTTCGCCCGTGTTCGCCCGCTCGCCAAAATATGGAAATCAGGAAAAGGGGCTTTGTCGGCCTGAAAGGGGTGTTGACTGCTAATTTTTAACGCTTGTGTGCTGTCCTGCGCTAATTTTTGGAGTTATTGCTAAAAATTGACGCTTGTGCGCAGCTTATTTTGACTGACGTACCGTTGGCAGGATTAATTCGACCGATTACCTCAAAAAGCTATCCATAGGCTCACGAAAACTCCCTCAGATCCCTCCAAAGTCGGTCAATTCTGACACACAACCGAAAATTTTTAGCAATAACTCCCGAAAACACGACACGAGCCTGTAGGAACGGACACAGGGACAGTTCATCCGTCCGCCCCCCCCCATTACCATAAAAACCAGCCCAAAAGAGCCTGGGACAGATCGACTCTGGCTTAACGATGCGCCCGGCTGTGGAAAATTAAACCGTAGGGTTAATTTGATTTTCCACAGCAGTTGTGTGGGCG
>JAISMZ010000199.1 GCA_031276475.1 Coriobacteriales bacterium | reverse complement strand
AGTATGAAGCACGTAAACGCCAAGGTGAGACTGGGAGTTTGTGCAAAGCCCATTTCAAAATCATATAGCAAGGGCACCGAGCGGCATGGAGATCGGCACCTGGGAACATTTTGCGCCGGCGTAGCAGATATTCTCACCGGCGTTGACGAGCTGCACTCGTTGTTAAAGGCGACTAAGAGGATGGGCATGGCCTACTCAAATGCCTGGCTGCGCCTCAGAGGCGTCGAGGAAAGCTTTGGCATAACTTTGACCAGCCGTGACGGTGCACGTGGCTCAATTCTGACGCCTGAAGGCAGGCACCTGTTGACTGTCTATCGCCAGCTTCAGACCGAAGCAACCGAGACGGCAAACAAGCGTCTGCGCGAGTTGCTCAGATAAAGACGATGCCGTTGGCCTTGTGAGAGAGCTCGTGCTTCACTTACTGGTAACATGCGTGAAACCTAATCGTGCGAACGCTCGATTACAATCGCACTATGTCGGTACTCGTTAAAACAGACTGGAACCATGAGTGGGAGTTGGCCCTGGGAGGCCCACGGCAGCCGGATACACCGGAATTCTGGAACGACAAGGCTGTTCGTTGCCGCAGGCAGGGTCATACATTGCTGGATGGCTACGACCCCTATATCGCCGATTTCATCGATTACGCCGCCTTGCGTCCTGGCGAAAGCGTTTTGGACATCGGCTGTGGACCGGGCTTGATGTCGGTGCTGTTGGCGGGACGGGGGCACCGGGTTATTGCGTTGGACTTCTCGCATCGGATGCTGGCGATGCTCTTTAAAAAGGCACATCAGGCAGGGGGTCTTGATGTCACACCGGTGCTGGCCGACTGGCGCGATGACTGGCAGGTAAAAGGTGTGGAGAAGGTCGACGTTGCCCTGGCTTCGCGGTCCGTCGCGGCTGTTGAACTGGAGTCGGCGATTCGCAAACTCAATGCCTGGGCGCGCAGGCGGGTCTGTATCTCTACCGCAGCCGGCGGCTCACCTGTCTTCGACCGGGTGTTGGCCAAGGAACTCGGCCGTCACATCTGTCAACATTCCAACTTTGCCTACTGTATGAATATTCTCTTTGCCATGGACGTCCGACCCGAGCTGCGTTTCATCGATAGTCCCAAGCACGAATCCTGGCCCAGCCGCAGGCACGCCGAAGCGGCAATTCGTCGCAGCGCTGGTCTCCTCAACAATAAGGAGGAAGCACGGCTGCAAAGCTATCTGCGCCGCCATCTGGTACAGCTGTGCGATGAGCAGGGCCGCCTTGTCTGGCAGCGCGACTATACCAGAGTGGTGGAGTGGGCCTTTATCGCCTGGGATAAGGATAGTTAGAGAGGTCCCCCTGGGTTCTCCTTATGTCATCGGTTACAGCGCCTCGGAGCGCACCGCGGCGCTCTTGTCGAGAAAGCCACAAGGAGTAAATCACGTCACTGGAACTGAATGGCGCATAACTACCTCTACATCTGAGATTATTGGCACATAGGCATGCCCGCGCTTCTGACAGGTATCACGGCCTTTGCCGGCGACAAGGATTACGGCGCCTTCAGGAGCGGTGTTGATGGCGCTTTGGATGGCTTGCTCGCGATCCTCGATGACGCGACCATGACCGCCGGCCGCTCGCAGATGGGTAGCGATCTCGTTGCAGATGTCTAACACCGCTTCACTGCCGGGGTCGTCCTCGGTAATCACAACGTCCGCATCGTAGCGCGCACATATCTGAGCCAGGTCGTGGCGACGGTCATGGGCCTTGTCGCCTGGACAGCCGAACACTACGCTCAGGGGGCGTTTGGGGTAGTCACGGCTGACTGAGGCAAACAGAGTTTCAAAGCTCATCAGGTTGTGAGCGTAATCGACGATTACCGTCTTATTGTCCGGTGTCTGGAACAGCTCCATGCGACCAGGAACGCAGGCCGTACGCAGGCCTTCGCGGATGGCGCTCAGGGGAGCACCGGCGGCAAGGGCACAGGCGATGGCCGCCAGAGCGTTCTCGACGTTGAATTGGCCACTGAGGGCCAGTTCTATCGGATAGCTGCTGGCGGCGTGATTTTTGCGATCATGGTCACTCCCACCGAACCCGACCCCACCACTCGCACCGCTGTTGGAGGCGGTTCCACCACTCGTGTCGTCGCTCGTAGTGCCACTTTCTGCTGTGCCAAGCAGGTCTTGGGCCTGGTTGGCGATATGCAAGGTAAAGCGCACACCGCCTGCACCCCGGTGGATGTCGCTGGCCCAGAGGTCGGGGCGCTCATTGCTGTTTGCACCAGCTCTTGGCGCATCGTCTCGATCAACCGCAAAACACAACAGCCGCCTGGCGCTGCCCGCTCGCGCCGCATCAAGGACACGTCTCACTTCAGCGCTGGCAAGGTTAACCACAGCCAATCGGCATTGCTCAAATATACGTAGTTTGGCAAGCAGATAATCCTCAGTATCGCTATGCTCAACAGCACTGATGTGATCCGGCCCGAAATTCATGAAGCAAGCGATGTCAAACTCGATGCCCAAAACGCGCCCGTACTTCAGTGCCTGGCTGGTAACCTCCATTACCAGCTGTTCGCAGCCAGCGCTTGCGGCGTTGGCAAAGTGCTGGTAGAGGCTGAGGTTTTCCTCGGTTGTCATATGCGCTTCTTCGCAGTTGACGCCGTCAAAGTTTTTGATGCTGGAGAGGATAGCGCTGCCCGGTCGCCTCTCGGCACGAGCCCAGCTATCGAGGATCGAACGGAGAAAGTAAGCTGTGGTAGACTTACCCTTGGTGCCGGTGATGCCCGTAATCTGTAGTTCCCTGGTCAGTTCCCGATAAAACAGGGCGTTCAGGCGCGCCATTGCCTGGCGGATGTCGGAGACTATCAGTGCCGGCACGCTGCGGGCGGCCGCAGAGTCAAAGCGCCTCTCGCTGACATAGGCCACAGCGCCACGGGCGATCGCCTCGTCCAGAAATCTCGACTCAAAATGCGCGCCCTTACAATAAAACAGCGTACCGGCAACAACTTCGCGGGAATCAAAGGCGGGTTGCCTGAGCAGCGTCGCCTCGTCCCGGGCCTTCACAGCGGCGATGCCCTGTGAGTCAGCCGCAGTTTGCGGGTGAGAATATTTTGCGTTGGTCTCCACAGGACTTTTAAGAAGGCCGTAAGCCTCCAGGGCTGTGAGACACTGCTTAAAGCTGCAAGGCATCGGATATTTGGGCACCGGTTGGCCTTTCAAGTCATTGGCGGCGGACGCGCGAGCGTGCGGTAACAGCATTTTATGATAGCCAAACTCGCTAAAATCAGCAACCGGTTGGCAACAGGCCTATCTGTCTGCAGCCGCTGTCACGGTCACGTCACCGCCCTGTTAACGCCGTGCAAAAGTAACAACCGGCGAGTGGCGCTTGCGTTAACGCAGATTCATGCTATATTCATATCGACCTCATTCTTGGCCGGCCTATTTGATGGACCGACATGAATGAATAGGGAGCCCTATACCGGTCGCGGACAGGTATCCTCCAAGGTGTGGAAGCTGGAGGCGCTGGTGCGGTTACCCACCTTTTGATAGGTGGGTTCATCCCGTCGGTTCAAGAATGAGGAACGATTTGTCGCGCCCCCGCGCTGTCTGGTGCGGGGGCGATTCATGATCGGTATTGGAGTGGGGTGTTGCGCTGCTGGACAGCTGCACCGGCGGTGGCGTGTGGCCAGGCAAGCGCGCAACGGAGGCACAAGGTGGGTATAATAGGCGCATGGATAGTCTTTTCTCCGAAATCGAGCAGCAGGCTTTTGCCCGCGTTGCGCCGCTGGCGGTACGGATGCGCCCGACGACGCTTGACGAGCTGATCGGTCAGCGCGAGGTGGTGGGTGAGGGCACCTGGCTGCGTAACGCCATCGTACACGACGAACTCTCCTCAATCATTCTCTTTGGCCCGGCGGGCACGGGTAAGACCACACTGGCTCGTGTTATCGCCCAACAGACCCGCGCGCATTTTACCGAGGTCAGCGCAATTTCAGGCGGTGTGGCCGATCTGCGCCGGGTGATTGATGAGGCCTCGCGACGACTGATGACCCAGAATATGCGTACCATCCTCTTTGTGGATGAGATCCACCGCTTCTCGCGCTCGCAGCAGGACGCTTTGCTGCATGCCGTTGAGGATCGCGTAGTAATACTGATTGGTGCCACTACAGAAAATCCCTTTTTTGAGGTTAATAGTGCGCTTAATTCACGTTCACGGATCATAGAATTTAAGGCTCTGAGTGATGCGGATATCGCTGAGATCATCCAGCGTGCTCTCCGTGATCCGCGCGGCCTGGACGGCGCCTTTGATCTGAAGGCCGATGCCCTGGCCGCGATCGTTCAGCTCTGCGGCGGTGACGCCCGCTCCGCGCTGACCACCCTGGAGTTGGCCGCCGAGGTTACGGCTTTTGGGGGCGAAGAGGGCGAAAGAAACAGTGGTGGTGTGACAACTGCCGCGCGTGCAGATGAGTTGGCTGCCGAGCCGCCACTCGCCCGTGCCAACAACCTGACCGCGGCGGTCGCCAGAACCGCAGACGAGCCGCTTCGACCACAGACGATTACTCTCAGGGCTGTCCTCGAGGCCACGCCGCGCCGAAACATCCCTTATGATAAGAAGGGCGACGTCCACTATGATGTGATCAGCGCCTTCATCAAATCGATGCGCGGCTCCAATCCCGACGCCGCCGTCTATTGGTTGGCGCGGATGATCGAAGGGGGCGAGGATCCCAAGTTCATCGCCCGACGGATCCTGATATTTGCCTCGGAGGATGTGGGCAACGCCGACCCCCAGGCTCTGCTTATCGCCGAAGCCGCCTTTAAGGCCGCCGAAAGCATTGGCTACCCGGAGTGTCAGCTGAATCTCTCTCAGGCGGCACTTTATATGGCTCTGGCGCCAAAGTCTAACTCCGCTACCAACGCCATCTTTGCCGCCCGAGCCGAGGTGCGCAGCGGGCCCGTGCGCGATGTCCCTGCCCACCTGCGCGATCGTCACCGCCCCGGTGCCGAGAAGTACGGCGCCTATCATTATCCACATCTTGATCCCCGTGGCTACACCGAGCAGCAGTATCTGCCTGATGGCCTGCAAAGTGGCGCATTTTATACCCCTGGTGAGCGGGGATGGGAGGCCTATCGCTCCGAGGCTGTGATGCGGGATCGTCCTCCCTCTCCTCAGACAGCGGATTCTGCTATCATTAGCGAGATACATTCACGTGGAAAGAGGCAACAATGACTGAGGTCATCCTGCAGATGCTTTATCTGGTTTTGGCGTTGTTCGTCATCGCTTTGATCGTACTCGTTGTTCATTTTGTCTCGACGGTGCGCCGAATCAACCGTACGATTGATGGGCTGACGCCAGCTATCGAAAAGGTCAATCAGACGATCGACGCCCTTCAGCCGGCCATCCAGCGCGTTGATCCGCTGTTGGAGCGGGTCTCGCTTACGGTTGACGCGGTGAATCTGGAGATCATGCGTGCCGACCAGATACTCGCCGACATCAGTGACGTCACCGATGTTGCCTCTGGAGCAGTAGGCAAAGTTGCCGAGATCACCGATGCCCCGCTGAACCTGCTGAGCAGCGCCTCTGACAGGATACGCAACGTTTTTGGCGGCCGCCACGAAAAAAAGCAGGCTGCCGAGAAAGCGCGCCAAGCCGCCGCTGAACAGAATTTGGAGACGACCGCAGCGGCTGCGGCGGCTGCGGCGGCAACCGTCGCCGAGTCTTCACCCGCGCCCTTTAACACTGCTTTTACAGCCCAGCCTGTCCCAACGCCCCAACCAGATTCTGCGATTCAGCCGGATCGTGGCTTTGACCTGGACTTTGAGCCGGACTTTGAGCCGGATGAGGGCGAGCGCGGAGAAGAGCCTGCGGGTGACGGCTACTATCTCTACAACTTTAACCCTGACGCATCGTCTTATGCGGCTGGCGATTCCACCGTAGCGCCGTCGTTGACACCCAGTCAACAGGCGGCTGGAGTTTCCTTGACAGGCGTGACTCCTGTAGCTGCTCCTGGTACGAGTGATATCCCCGTTGCTAATCCTGGTGCAGGTGGCACCTCAGGTGCTGCTCCCAATGCAAGTGATTCTTCCGCCACTACAGAGGTTTCGGTTGCGGCTGCCCTCGCGGCTGCTGCAAAGATGGCCGCGGATACCCCGGTTACGCCAGCAACGGGCATTCCGGCTGCGCCCGCCACGCCCACAACGGATAACCCCCCAGCGCCTGTTGCACCAGCAACGGGCATCCCGGCTGCGCCTGCTGCGGCTGGTTCCGGAGTCTTCGCGCCAACTCCTCAGTCTCCCTGGTGAGGAGTCCGGGTGAAACTCTCATGAACAGTGGTGAAAAGCAAGATACTGTTAGCAAATTAAGTAATATTAGACGCCTTGCTTACCTGATCTGGATGATCATCGGCATTGGGATTATTGCCATGGCCTGCGGCACGGTTATCGGGCAGGTCTGGACCTCCATATCGGTGATTCTCTTCTCGGCATTTCTGGTCTTTATTTTGCGCGTCCCGGTAGCCTGGATGGAGCGCCACCGCGTTCCACGGGCCGCAGGCGCCGCCATTGCCTATCTGGCGACTCTGGTGATCATTGCAGCTCTGCTTTTGCTCTTTGTTCCGGTGATCGTCGAGCAGGTAGTCGGTTTTACGGCCCTGCTGCCAAGCTACATCAGTGATGCGCAGACATTCTTCTCAGGGATCTACAACCAGTACTACGAGTTCATTCAGGACCAGACGG
>JAISMZ010000037.1 GCA_031276475.1 Coriobacteriales bacterium | reverse complement strand
CACCTGCGAGTATTTGCGCAGCCGTTTGGCAACGACGAGCCAGTTAAGGTAGGTGCCGGCGGCCAGGCCGAGGGCGGTCCAGACCGCCTCGGAAGCGCCGGTAAAATAGGCCACACCGGGCAGGCCCATCAACAGCCAGCCGCTCATGTCCGAGGCCTCGGCGCTCATCGCCGCAATCCAGGGGCCCAGGCCGCGCCCACCCAGATAGTACTCCTCGGTATTACTGTTAGAACGTTTAGCATAATAGAAGCTGATTCCCAGGATGATAGCGATGTAGATGAACATCGCTACAAGGATCAAGATGTCGCTGGTGCTCATAGTGGGTCTCCTCCGTTGTTCTTTTGGCGGGGCGGGTCGCGTGTCTGCGGCGAATCTGCGGTGGCGCCTGCGGCTCGCACGGCGCGCCCCGGGAGACTGCAGACGATTCTCCGCCCGGCATCCTTCCTCCTTTGATACTATTATGATACCGCAAACGGAGGTGCCAAGATGTCCGAATACCATGAATTGACCTCAGAGCAACGCAGGCAGACCCTTAAAGGGCTTATGGAGGAGTACGCGGCGTATCAGGCCCGCGGGCTTGCCTTGAATATGGCTCGCGGCAAACCCTCACCGGAGCAGCTGGAGTTGTCGATGGGGCTGTTTGATGTGTTGTCGGCGGCGCTGTCGGTCGGCGGCGGCACTGTCGTTTCTGCGGCTGAAGCTGCAGAAGCCGCCGCCCCCGCCGCCACTGGCGCCGCCGCTACCGCTACCGCCCCCGCCGCCGCTAGCGCCCCCGCCGCCCCTGCTGCCGCTACCGCTGCCGCCGTACTGCACGCCGGCGAGCCGGACGACTACCGCAACTACGGCGGACTGACGGGCATCCCTGAGGCCCGCGCCCTGATGGCGGCAATCATGGGGCTGCCCCCCGAGCTGGTCAACGTGTTGGGCAACGCCAGTTTGCAGATCATGTACGACACCGTAGCGCGGGCGATGACCCACGGCGTTTTGGGCTCCGAGCCCTGGGTGGCTTTGCAGGCCAGGGGCGAGACACCAGCTTTTCTGACGCCGGTACCGGGCTACGATCGCCATTTCGCGCTCACCGAGCATTTTGGCATTCGGATGATCCCCGTGCCGCTTTTGCCCGACGGTCCAGATCTCAACGTGGTGGAGCCCCTGGTGGCCAGCGACGCCACCATCAAGGGCATCTGGTGCGTGCCCCGTTTTGCCAACCCCACCGGCGCGGTCTACTCCACCCAGACCGTGCAGCGCCTGGCCGCAATGCCTGTGGCCGCCGCCGATTTTCGCATCTACTGGGACAACGCCTACGCCGTGCACGATCTTTACGCTGTGGAGGAGGCCGCCCCGCCCGCCGTCACAACCGCCCCGCCCGCCGCTGCCGCTCCGCTGGCGGCAACCGCCCCGCTGCCCGACCTGCGAGCCGCCTGTGAACAGGCGGGCAACCCCGACCGCTGGTACCAGTTTGCCTCCACATCCAAGATAACCTTCCCGGGGGCGGGCATCGCGGCCTTTGCTTCCTCGGCGGCAAACCTCGAAAGCATCAAAAACCAGCTGGCGTTTCAAACCATCGGGCCCGACAAGCTCAACCAGTTGCGCCACGTCCTGTTCCTGCGCGACCTCGAGGGCGTGCGCGCCCATATGCGCAGACACGCGGCGATCGTCGCACCGAAGTTCAACTGCGTGTTAAGGGTGCTGGATGCGCGGCTGGGCGGGCTGGGAATCGGCGAGTGGACGCGCCCCGGCGGCGGCTACTTCATCTCCTTTACCGGGCTGCCCGGCACGGCAAAGCGCGTGGTGGCGCTGGCCAAAGGCGCCGGAGTGGTGCTTACCGCGGCGGGCGCAACCTGGCCTTACGGCAAGGATCCCGCAGATTCCAACATCCGCATCGCCCCCACCTACCCGTCAATAGAAGAACTGGAGGTGGCCTGCGAGCTTTTTGCACTCTGCGTGAAGATCGCCTCGCTGGAGGTGTTGGAGGCTTCTGCAGAACGCATATGAATCGGTGTATTCAGGTGTGTTCAGGTGTATCCAGATGAAAGGCGCATCCCGCCTCCCTGGCCGCGACCGGCGTAAAACAACGGGTACTGTGCTCAGAATCCTGTGATTTAATCACAAATGAGCCTGTAAAGGTAACATCATGTCCTCAGGTGCGCGCAGTCGTGCTATCCTGAGTGTCGCCCCAGGGAGGCACCGATTAATCATCGCCTCCCTCACAAAACCGCCTCTCGCCGGGCCGCGTCGTGCTGTCCCAGAGCGCACGAAAACCAGGAACCCAACTGCGAGAGCACAGGAGTTCAGGAGGTACTGCCATGAAATCTGACCTGTTCGATCTGACCGGAAAAGTCGCGTTGGTAACCGGAGCATCGTCCGGCCTGGGCGCCCAGTTTGCCCGCGCGCTGGCCCGCCAGGGTGCCAAGCTGGCAATCGTCGCCCGTCGCCTCGATAAACTGGAAGCCGAGAAGGAGGCGATCGAGAAAGACTTTGGTGCCGAGGTTCTCGCACTGCCCTGCGATGTGCTCGATGTTGAGATGATCCGTCAGACCATCGCCGCCATCAAGGCCCATTACGGACGTATCGACATCCTCGTGAACAACGCTGGCACGGCCCGCAACGTTCCCGTTGTGGATCAGACGGACGAAGATTGGCGGGCGGTCATCGACACCAACCTCAACGCCGTGTACTACTTCGCGCGCGAGGTGGGCAAGGTGATGAAGGAGCAGCAATACGGCAGAATAATCAACCTCGGCTCCATTCATTCCACCGTTGCCATGCGCGGCAGCGGCATCTCCGCCTACTGCGCATCCAAGGGCGGTGTCTGGATGCTGACCAAGGAGCTCGCCACCGAATGGGCGCGCGACGGCATCACCGTTAACGCCATCGGGCCGGCCTATTTTGCCTCAGAGATGACCGGACATGTCATCGAGAACGAGGCTTTCTTAAAACTTGTGGATGCGATCTGCCCGATGGGGCGCCCCGGCCGTCCCGGCGAGCTGGACGGTGCACTGATCTATTTTGCCTCCGACGCTGCGTCGTACACGACCGGCCAGATACTTTGGGTCGATGGCGGCTGGACCGCTGTCTAAACAGGCGGGAAGCGCGAGCGGATGTGGCCGGCCGAGGGGAGCCGGCCACGCTCGTGGCGGCCTTACTTCTCCATATTCTTAAAATGGTAAAGTAAAATCCCTTAAAACGGTAAAGCAGAACGCCTTAAAACGGTAAAGTAGAATTTCAGATCTGTGGTATACTGTGCCTATGAAGTATATCGAGAGAATAGCCGACTCCGTTTTGGAGAAATACCTCAGAGCGACTGGTGCCGTGCTGATCAGGGGGCCAAAGGCCTGTGGCAAGACTGAGACCGCCAGGAGGGTTGCAAAAAGCGAGATTATTTTGGACGCCAGGGCGGATGTTGGACAGGTTATGGCGACTGATCCACGGATTTTACTGGAAGGGAAGACTCCGCGACTGATAGATGAATGGCAGGTTGAGAAGAATCTCTGGAATTATATTCGCCACGAAGTGGACGCCCGCAAGGAAAAAGGGCAATTCATCCTGACAGGCTCAGCTAATCCCGAGGAAGACGCGAACATGCACTCAGGCGCCGGGCGCTTCTCGGTGATTAACCTCAGCACCCTGACCTGGCTGGAGATGGGCCATTCGGATGGTATGGTTTCGCTGAAGCAACTCCTGCAAGGCACCGAGGTAAAGCCCGCGTTCAACGATACCGTGAGTCTTGATCTGATAATCGAAAGGCTGCTGAAGGGCGGCTGGCCTGCGCTTTACGGAATGGATCCCGAAGCGGCAGAAGTTGTTAACCGAGGCTATTGCGATTACCTGGCCGAGGTTGACATGAGCAGAATATCAAGCAAAAAGCGGGATCCGCTCAAGGTCAGAGCCATTATCCGTTCAATCGCAAGAAACATCGCCTCTCAGATATCTTCCGCGACAATCTCGCGGGATGCGAGTCTTGACGATACGGGCATCTCCAAACCAACGGTGTTGGACTATCTGGACGCGCTTGAACGAGTGATGATCCTGGAGAACCAACCTGCGTTTAACGCCCATGTCAGGTCGGCGGCAGCGTTGACGAAGTCGCCAAAGCGGCATCTGGCGGACAGCTCGATTGCAGCAGCGGCGCTTGGCCTTGGCAAGGAGGATCTGAAGGCAGACCTGATGTACACCGGCCTGCTCTTTGAGTCTTTGGCATATCACGAGATAAAGGCTTACGCCCAGCCCAACTTTCTTGAAGTGAGCTTTTACCGCGACAGCTACGATAACGAGGTGGATATCATCGTTTCTGAAAACCATCGGAGGTGGGCAGCGTTTGAGGTAAAGCTGGGGGCGGGAAGCATCGATGAGGCAGCAGAGAAGCTGATCAGGTTCAAAAACAACATCGACACCACCAAGATGGCACCGCCAAGATCACTCAACATAATTACGGGAACCGGCTTTGCCCACACCAGAAAAGACGGCGTTAACGTCGTGCCTTTGCAGAAGCTGGGCGTGTAGCCGCTGGGAGACTACCACCCGCGCACATCATCAGGCGCCATCGGAATCGAGGATCACCTTTATCAGCCGTATTGTCATCCGTATCCGCTCTTCGCTCTGGTTCGTTATCAGCAGTCGTGCCGCGCCGCCTATGGCAAAGACGATTTTCATCTCCATTTGTGGCGATTCATCACCGTGCAGATAACGCTTCATCAGGCAGGACTCAAATACGCTCAGCTGCCGGATGGTATCATTTTTAAAGAGGGTCCCAATCAGGGGAAGGTTTCCCCGTATTGCCTCTACCAGGGATTCTACAAAAGCATCTGTGTTGGTAAAGGCGGAGTCAATGTTCGGGCAGCGCTCAAGCATGCCCTCCACTTCCTTGGTGCAGATGGATTCGTCAAGGGCCTCCATCGTCTCATAATGTGAATAGAAGGTGCTTTTGTTGATCAATGCCGCGCTGCACAGATCACTTACCTTTACGGGCTGCTGAGTTTCTTTTTTCAGCTCCAGATAGGTCTTCTCAATAAGCTGTTCTGTTTTAACGAACCTCAGATCGGCCTTGTTGGCAGCTTTATTGATCACGATAACCACCTCTTTTTCAGTTCCGTTGTTTAACCAACGTATGTTAAAAAACGATGATTGACTAAACAACTGTCGTTGGTTATAAATGTAGCGCATAGAAACCGTGATGTCAATAGTAATCCCCCAGGGAGAGATATGGATAAGGTCTTTAACTTCATCAACGCGCAGCGAAAACGGATCGTCGTCTTCTATGTCATCCTGACGATCGTATGCGGGATCGCGTATGCTGGCGTTGGCGTCAACTTTAACATGACCGACTATTTGCCGGAGAAAGCGAACTCGACCATTGCGCTCGACGTCATGGAAGCAGAAATGGAGACGTCGATCCCCAATGCTAACGTGATGGTTCCGGATGTCTCTCTCACCGAGGCGCAGACCTACAAGGAGAAGCTGCTTGAGGTAGAAAACGTCACAGAAGTGATGTGGCTTGACGACATTGTCGATCTGCGCGTACCGCTTGCCATGCAAGACGCAGACACGGTGGAGGCCTACTATAAAGACGGAGCGGCGCTGTTCTCGGTAACCGTGAAGAGCGGCACCGAGAAAGACACCGTTGCCGCCATCCGCGAGGCAATCGGCGATACGATAAAGATCTCCGGAACGGCGGCCGAACAGGCACTCTCCCAGGAACTAGCCATCACAGAGACTATACGGGCGATCCTCGTACTGGTGCCGCTGATCCTGATCATCCTGATTATCTCCACCACCAGCTGGGTTGAGCCCTTCCTCTATCTTCTGACGGTCGGAGTCGCCATCATCATCAACCTCGGAACGAATATCTTTCAAGGCGAGATCTCCTTCGTAACGCTGGCCGTCGCGCCCATCCTCCAGCTGGCGATCTCAGTGGACTACGCGATCTTCCTCTCGCACCGCTTTAACGCTATCCGCGAGACCGGTGTTGACACGGTGTCCGCGATGCGCGAGGCGATGCAAAAATCCTTCCCGGCAATCACGGCAAGTGCGGCGGCGACCCTGTTTGGCTTCGTCGGCCTGCTGTTCATGGAGTTCAAGATCGGGCCTGACATGGGCATCAGCCTCGTAAAGGGCATCCTGATCAGCTTTATCTGCGTGATGACCCTGATGCCGGCGCTGACGCTGATCCTGCACAAGGCGATAGACAAGACAAAGCACAAGAGGATCCTCTCCAGCTTTAAGAATATCGGCACCGGCGCCATGAAGATACGCATCCCGGTCTTTGTGCTGGTGCTGGCGATAATGGTGCCCTGCTTTCTGGCCCAGTCAAACAATAACTTCACCTACGGTACCGGCAGCGTTGCGACACCAGAAAATGACGCCGGTCAGATTGAGGCTGTGTTTGGCAAGACCAACACGCTCGTTTTGATGGTCCCCCGCGGCGACACGGCAAAGGAGCTGCTGCTTTGCGATGAGCTGGAAGGCCAGGACCACGTTAAAAGCGTCGTCTCCTACGTTAAGTCGGTGGGGGCGGTGATTCCGTCCGGCTTTCTTGATGAGGAGGTCGTATCCAATTTTTATTCGGAGAATTACGCGCGGATCCTCGTTTACACCGACACCGAATACGAGGGCGACGTGGCCTTTGAGGTCGTTGGGAATATCCGCGGCATCGCGCAATCCTACTACGGGGACGATACCCTGATGCTGGGTTATAGCCCCAATCTCTACGATATGAAGGAGTTCATCGAGGTGGACGACAAGGTGGTTGAGGTGGTCTCGGTACTCACCATCCTCGCCGTGCTGCTCATCACCTTCCGCTCGTGGCTTTTGCCAATCCTGATCATCTTGGCCATTAAGTCCTCGATCTGGATCAACATGGCCATACCGTATTTCCAGGGCAGCTCCCTGGCCTACATCGGATACGTTGTGATGGGCACGGTACAGCTCGCGGCGACGGTGGACTATGCAATCCTGCTGACCGACTACTATCTCGCAAACCGCAAAACACTGCCCAAGATCGAGGCGATGAAGAAAACCCTCGGGGAGATGGTACAGGCGATTCTGGTCTCCGGGCTGATCCTTTCCGTGTCGGGTTTCTGCCTGGTCTTTATGTCCAGCGACGTCCTCGTCTCGCAGCTGGGCATGCTGCTTGGACGCGGCGTGCTGATCTCTTTGGCACTGGTCATTGTGTTCTTGCCAATGCTGCTGATCGTCTTTGATGGATTGATCCGGCGCACAAATAAAAAGTACGGTTTTTATACAGAACCAAAAGTCTCGAGGAAGGTAGTGCCAAAATGAGAAAGAAAACAGTAGCTGCTCAAATCATTTCCATTGTAGTGACCGTCGCGCTGCTCGTAGGCCTGGGGGCCGTTGGCACGCCTACGCCGGCAGCAGAAGCTAGCGTCACCAGTGCGGGCGAGGCGCAAAACGCGATCGGCACCGGAAGGGCTGTTGCCTATTCAACTTCGGAGGAAGCTATAGCGGATGGTCCGGCAGTCTATACTAAAAACGAGAACGTCTACGCCAGACTCTCCCAGGATGGCGCGTTGCGAGAAGCCTACACCGTGAATGCCTTCAGTGTGTCAAAAAGCGGCGCTATCACCGATCATGGCGCTTATGACAAGGTGCAGAACCTGACCGATCTTAACGAGGTCAAGGTGGCGGGGGATGTCATCACCTTTAAAACGGACAGGGACAACTTCTACTATGAAGGCGACATCGCAGCCGCGCAGCTGCCCTGGAAGGTCAAGATCGCCTACACGCTGGACGGCAAAAAGGTGGACGCGGATGCGCTGGCAGGAGCGGCCGGAAAGCTCGACATCCGCATTACGACGGAGCAGAACACAGCCGCAGATCCCATTTTTTACAACAACTATCTTCTGCAGGTTTCGGTTGTTTTGAATACAGATAAATGCAAGAACATCCAGGCCAAGGATGCCTCTGTGGTAGACGCCGGCACCTCAAAGAACATCAACTTTACCGTGATGCCAAAAAAGTCCGGCGATCTGGCGCTCAGTGCCGATGTCACAGATTTTGAGATGGACGGCATTCAAATCGCCGCTGTGCCGTTCTCGATGGGCATAGAGATCCCTGACACATCGGAGATGACAGACGGAATGACCGACCTGAAAGACGGCATTGGTGAACTTAACGACGGTGCGCACGAATTGAGCGATGGCCTGGCCGCATTGTCGGATAACGCTGGAGAAATAAAAAATGGTGCTGACGAGATTGGCAGCGGACTGTCGCAGATCAGTGCGAACAAAGGGAGTCTGATATCCGGGTCGCAACAGATCCTTGACGGCCTCGGCGGCCTTTCCGGCGGCCTTTCCCAGACCGGCGCGGGGATCGACGCGCTGCACGGTGGATATGCCCAGGCCTATCAGGCGCTGGATGGTGCCATGGGTGGCTTTAAGGGTTTGTCGCCGGAGCAGCTTGGGGCGATTGGGGCATATCTTGCTGACCCGAGCTCAGACCAGACCGCAGTTGCCTTGTTCGCCCCACTGTTTGCCGACTACGTTAATGCACTAACGGCGAAAGGGACCTACGACGCCACAAAACCCGCTTTTGCGGCAGTGGACACGCAGCTTGCGGCCGGGACAGACCCTGCTAACCCAACACTGAAGGACGGGCTGACGCAAATCCAGGGCGGGCTTGCCCAGTTGGCCGGCAATTACGCGACCTTTAACAACGGGCTGATCACCTACACAAACGGCATCTCGGCATTGGCCGGCGGATACGGTAGCTATGACGAGGGACTTGCAAAATACCTCGACGGCGTCGTAGAAGCGGGCGATGGCACCTCAGAACTCGCAAACGGCACACAGGAGCTGGCTGAGGAGACCAGCGATCTGCCGGAGCGGATGGACGAGGAGATCCAAAAGATGCGCGACGAGTTTGATTATTCGGGCTTTGTCCCCGTGTCATTCGTAGACGCGCAAAACGAGAACATCGGCGCCGTGCAGTTTGTGATCCAGACAGACCCAATCAAAAAGCCTGACGCTGCCGACGCGGTAGACGAGAGCCCCGCCCCAGAGGGCTTCTGGGACAGATTGCTGGCCTTGTTCAAAAGTGAATAAAGCGAAGGCTCTTAAAACGGTGAAGCGAAGTCCCGTAAAACGGTGAAGCGAAGTCCCGTAAAACGGCGCTACCCGTATCTTTTCTGTAGCGAACGGGCAGCGAACGGGCATCCGTTTTACTCGGAGCGCAAAGCGTCAATCGGCGGCATTCGCGCGGCCTTGTTGGCCGGATACAGGCCAAAGGCCACGCCGATGAGGGTGGAGAAGGTAACCGCCGCCAAAACGACGCCACCGCTGAAGCCATAGATGCTGGTGTCAGCTACAAAGTTGGCGATTAGCAGCACGCCACCAGAGACTGCGATGCCAATGGCGCAGCCTATCAGGCAGATCACCAGCGCCTCAACGAGGAACTGCATAGTGATGCTGGAACGGGTGGCGCCGACGGCCTTGCGAATGCCGATTTCGCGGGTGCGTTCGGTTACGGAGACGAGCATGATATTCATGATGCCAATGCCGCCGACGATGAGCGATATTGCCGCGATGCCGCCGAGCAGCAGCGCAAAGGTGTTGGTTACTTCGCCCATCGTCTCGGCCAGCGTGCTCTGGTTGCGGATGTTAAAGGCCTCATCGTCGTTGTCAAAGCGGTTGAGCAAAGCGATGGTGAGATCCAGCTCGGCCACGCCAACACCGTCTGCGTTTGTGGCGGCGTCACTCCGATGGTGATGCCCAACATCGTGAGAAAGGCGCGCGGCACGTTGGCGCGAATGGACTTGCCGGCCATCTTCAGCGACTGCCAGATCATCGGGCATCGCCTTTGCCAGCTGTAGGGTCGCCCGCCACTGGGTCGCCCGCCATGCTGCTCGCCACAGCTGCGCCATCCGCCGCGCCGCCTGCTACAACCACGTCGTCAGCTGAGTCGCTCGCCGCAACTGCGCCGCCTGCTGTGCCCGCCACTGGGTCGCCCGCTACGCCCGTCACTGGGCCGCGCGCCACTGGGCCGCCCGCCATGCTGCTCGCCACAGCTGCGCCATCCGCCGCGCCGCCTGCTACACCCGCCGCAGCCCGCCCGTCTCCACAGCTGAATCCATAGCGACCTCGTCTTCATACAACCGGCCGTCCATGATCTGCACGGTGCGACCGGCCTGGGCGGCTACCTTGGCGTCGTGGGTTATCAGTACGATGGTCTTGCCGGCGCGGTTCAGGGCCTTAAAGACCGCTATGATCTCGGCACCGGTGCGTGAGTCGAGGTTGCCGGTAGGCTCGTCGGCCAGTATCAGCGAGGGGTTGGTGATGATCGCGCGAGCGATGGCGGCACGCTGTTGCTGTCCGCCCGATATGCTGTTGGGCGTGTGGTTGCGGCGCTCCCAAAGCCCCACAAGCTCCAGTACCTCGCGGGCGCGCTCGCGACGCTCGCCTGCCTTTGTGCCGCTGTAGACCAGGGGAAGCTCGACGTTTTCCTCTATCGACATCCGTCCGATGAGGTTAAAACTCTGAAACACGAAGCCGATGCGGCGATTGCGAATACGGGCGAGCTCGTTTTCGCTGAAGGCTTCCACGGGCTGGCCGTCGAGGTAGTAGGCGCCTCTGTCAGCCGTGTCCAGGCAGCCGATGATATGCATCAGGGTCGATTTACCGCTGCCCGACGGCCCTACGATGCCAACGAACTCGCCGTCGTCAACGCGCAGGCTGACACCGTCCAGGGCACGTACTTCCTCGTCGCCCATCTGATACACCTTATAAAGATCCACCAGCTCAATCATCGGATGGCCTCGGTCTCTCGCTTGTTGTGCCGCTGTGACACAGATGCAGGCTCGCCGCTCATCAGGACATTCCGTTAAACGAGGGGCCGCTTGCACCGCCCGCACTGCCACCGCCGCCCGCACTGCCCGCACTGCCCGCGCCGGGTGTCAGTTGGACGCTGCTTATGGTCCCGGCGCTGCCGCAGTACAAGGTTGGCTCGGTAAGCAGGGTGCTGAGGGTCTCAATCAGCGCCAGCTTCTCGGCCCGCTGCGTCTCCAGCTCCTCGATGCTGGCGCTGACCTGCGGCTCGCTGAGCGCAAAGAGGTAGCTGCCGTTGTAGACGACGGATCCCTCCGCGACATAAACCGCCGCGACCGTGCCCCTGTGGTTTTTAACGCTCAGCTCGCCGCCGTCCACCAGCTCCAACACCACCAGCGCGCCGTTTGCCGCCATCACCTTGCTGGCCGAGCTGTCTTCGGTGATGTTTAGCTGTCTGACGGTTGCGTAGTTGTGGGAGAGCACGTAGTTGGTGGTTGTGCAGCCGTTTTGCTGGTAGTAGATGTTGTTTGCAATAGTCTCTAACTCGCTATTCGCTGCATTCAGAGCCGCGGACACAGAACTCGTGCTCAGGCTGGCAAGCGGCATGATCTCCTCCACCGCATCGCCGGCCTCTACCAGCACCGCGTCTATCGTCAGTCCCAGCGGAGCAATGACGTCTACCAGGCTGTCCTCGACGTTGCCCGTGCCCGTGACCGTCGTGCTGACGCTGCCCGTTGTAGCGCTTACGGAGACAATCGCCGCGCCTTCAGACCCCTCAGCGCCGGCCATATTGGTGGCACGCAGCCAAAACACACCCGCCGCCGCTGCCGCCACAAGCAGCAGCACCACTATCGTGATAGTCAGCCATTTCTGCCGCTTTCGTCTTGCCGCCATGATCAGGCTCCCATTC
>JAISMZ010000026.1 GCA_031276475.1 Coriobacteriales bacterium | reverse complement strand
CGTTGCGGCTCCGCCTGCGCCGCCCGTCTTAGCGCCGCCCCCTAATTCAGCAATTTCTCGCGCAGCAGCCGTTTGAAACGTTCGGGCTCGTCACTCAGAGGCGAATGGGCTGACTGCTCAAACCAGATGAGCTCCTTGTGCGGTGCCTCCAGGACCGCAAAGTACTGCTCCACCAGCTCGGCAGGAGTATTCTGATCATGGCGCCCCTGAAAGATGTAGAAGGGAAGCGCGAACTGCCGCGCCTCGCGGCGCAGGTCGTAGGCGGTCAGCTCCGGCCACATCGTCCCAAGCACCAGGCGGTAGCCGCGCAGGTAGCCCCATATATCGGCGGGGGAGTACTCCCTGGAGCTGAGCGGCGGCCAGACGTAGCTCCAAAAGAGGCTGCTGCCAGCTCGCGTGCTGCCTCCGAAGCGCGCCAGCAGCTGGCGCTGGGCGACAAGCCCGGACAGGCCGCCCCGGTACTGCCCGGCCGCCGGTGGGCCTATCCGGTAGAGGGTCTGCAGCGCCTTTGTGTCGCCTGTCCGCTTGGCCTCGGCGACGGTAAACTTCCAACTGATCCGTTCATTCTCCACACCGTCTACCACCTGCCCGGTGCCCACATAGGCCGCGATGTGCTGGGGATGGCGATAGGCCAGCAGCGTGCCGAGCTGCGAGCCCCAGCTGCCGCCGAGGATCGTCACCTTCTCCTGCCCGAACTGCTCACAGAGCCAATGCACCAGCTCGTTTGCGTCTTCCACCAGCCGCTCTACGCTCAGCGTTGCCGGGTCAACGCCTGCATAGGAGCCGGCGCAGCCGCGCTGATCCCAGGCTACCAGCACAAAGTCACGGGCCAGGTCGCTGTGTTGGGTCATCAGGCTGTGGCGGTTAGCCATGCCCGGGCCGCCGTGCAGCACCAGCAGGATGGGCGCGTCGGGATCGGAAAAACGGACATGGATCTTTTGCGGGAAGTCTCCCAGCAGGATTTTTTGCGTATGATCATACATTTTTGACCTCTTTAATGGTAGACTTATTACCGTTTACTTATAAGTTTACTACAAGTGGAGACGATGATGATAACCGCCGACCAACAAAATGCGCCAACTGCCGCCGCTGACAAGCAAGTCACAGTCGCCGCCTCCGACAAACTCCGTCTGCGCGAGAAGATCGGTTACGCCTGCCAGGACGGCTCCCTGGAACTCTATCTTCAGTTCATGAGTCTCTACCTGTTGGTATTTTACACCAATGTCGTGGGGATCCCGCCCGCCTTGGCCGGCACGCTGATGCTGATCTGTACCATCTGGAACGCCATCAACGACCCGCTGGTCGGCCTTTTGGTGGACAACCATCGTTTTAAGAACGGTGAGAAGATCCGGCCACTGCTCAAATGGGCGACAATTCCTACCGCGCTTTTTGTGATCATCCTGTTTTGGATGCCCGAGCTCGAAGCCACTCAGGCCTTCGTCTACGCCTTGGTCGTCTACTGCGTCATGGATTCCTTTGCCACCTTCCTCGGCGTCCCTTATGTCTCGCTGCCCTCGGTGCTTACCTCCAACCCCAATGAGCGGGTCTCGCTTTCCACCTTCGCGGCCATCGGTGCCGGTCTGGGACCGCTGGTCGCCTCGGCCTTCTCGGTCTTGTTGATGCGAGCCTTTGGCGGTGTGGACGCCGTCGGAAACGTACTTGACCAGCGCGCCGGTTTTCGCGGCACGGTAATCGTCGTGATGGTGGTCTTTGCCGTCTGTCAGTTTGTGATGTACGCCGTCGCCCGCGAACGCGTGCGGCCGCAGGAGGCGCACCGCGAGCGCATCGGGCTGTTCAGAGCCTTTAAGATACTGCTCACCGAGCGCAACTTCATGGCGATTACCGGCTACAACCTGTTTTACAGTTTTGCGCTTACCGCCTCGCTGACCACCGTCGTCTACTACTCTAATTACATCCTTCTAAGACCCGGTGGAGAAGGTATCCTGGCGCCAATCCTGATTGGCGTGGCCCTGCTGGTGCTGCCCTGTGTTCGTCTGGTAAACCGGCTGGCAGCGCGGCGCGGCGTGCTGATAACCGCCTCGATTGCCATGCTCGTCTCCAAAATACCGCTTTTCTTTGCGCCGGACAGCTTTCTGGCCGCTGGTGTAACCGCCGCCCTGATCGGCGTCGCAATGGGCTTTACGGTGGTGGGCATCAACACCAACCTGAATGAGTCCATCGAGATCGCCGAGTGGCGCAAGGGCTATCGTCTGGAGGGCTCGGTCAACGCTCTGCGCGGTCTGATCCTGAAAGGTGCCCAGGCCCTGCTGGCCTTTGTCTTAGGGATGGCGATGCAGGCGGCCGGCTATCTGGCTCCCAGCGCCGAGGTGTTGCAACCGGTGCAAAACGAGGCGACGCAGCTGGTCTTTTTGAGCTTCTTTGCCTATTTCCCCACCGTCATGGCTGTCGGGATGCTGATATTGGCATTGCTTAGCCCCACCGACCGCGATGCCGCCACGATGCGCGCCGCCAAGGCCACCGCTGCCGAGTCTGGGGCTGGGATCGCAGGCATCTCCGGTGCTGCCGCCGCTGAGCCTCTCGCCGCAGCATCGCCCGACGGCGTCTGATGCCTGAATCTCTGACACCAACAGGCCTGCAGGCCATCGTTCGTGACGCGCGCCACCGCCTCAGCCTGCCTTCGGTTGCCGTGGGGGTGTCACTGGCGGGGCGGGACAGCCACTGCGTTATCGGGCATCGCGCCTTTGCCGTTAAATCCGCCAACGCCAACACCGTCTATCGCCTCGCTTCCTGCTCCAAAGCCTTTGTCGCCACCGCACTTCTGCTGCTGCGCGAGGAGGGCAAACTCAGCCTCGATCAGCCGCTTGTGGGCTATCTGCCCGATTTTCAGATGTTTAACGCGACGCTCACCGCTCAGGTAACAGCACGCGATCTGCTCTGCCATCGCTGCGGTCTGCCGCGCCATGACATCGCGAACTTTCTCAATCAACAGCGCAGTCTGGAGCAGATGGTGGCCTCGGTGCGCTTTCTGGAACCGGCCTACGCCCTGCGCGAGCGCTTCCATTATCAAAACCAGATGTACGGCGTACTGTCGCTGCTCATCGAGCGCCTCTCCGGCCAACCCTGGGGTCAGTTCATAGAGCAGCGCATCCTTACGCCCCTGGGCATGCAGCGCAGCCATACCCGCTGTGGTGCTGCAAGAGATGTGGATGATAACTTCGCGCGCCCGCTGGTGCGGTTCTCCCGCTTTAATTTGCCCTTCTTCACCAGCAACGACGACAGCATCGGTGGCGCCGGGGCACTCAGTGCCTCCGTCCACGACCTGCTCATCTGGGCCAGGCTGAACCTCGAACAGGGCCGCTTTCAGGGACGCCAGCTGCTGCCTGCAGGTATCTTTGCCGAGCTTCATGCTCCCCAGATCCCCATTCATCCAGGCGAGTTCTCACCGATAAGCCTGCCATTTGTCAGCGACAGCGCCTATGCCCTCGGCTGGTTTTGTGAGCGCTACCGCGAACAGCGGCTGATCTATCACGGCGGCACGATCTTTGGCTACAAGGCCCTCGTCGGCTTCATGCCCGAGCACGACTTTGCCTATGCGGTGCTGGTCAATCAGGACAGCACGGTAGCCTGCGAGGCCATCGGGCGCCAGCTTTGCGACGCGGTGCTCGGCGCGCCGGCGCATGATTGGGTCAGCGAGTGCCGCAAAGCCCAGGAGGGCGTCCGTCAGCAAAAGAAGCTTGAGGCCCAGCGGCTCACGGTGCCGCCCGCAAAAGCGCCGTCGCTCGCAGGCCTGGCCGGTCACTACGAGCATCCCGCCTATGGGCAGATTGAAGTCAGGCGGCAAAGAGGCCAGCTGCACCTGATTGCCGCCGGTCTGAACCTCGTTTTAAAGCCAAGCGCTGTAGATCAGTTCGTCGTCTATTCCCGGCTTGCAAGCCAGGCCTTTCCCTGTCGCTTCGTGCGCCGCGACGCCACCGCTGTGGGTATTGGTGCGTCCGGCGGTGCGATGCCTGCTGGTGCGGTTCCTGCTGGCGACGCGTCTGAAGCAGCTTCACTCGCCGTCGCTTCATCTGAAGCTGCCGCGCCCGCCGCCAGCGAACTCCAGATCAAATTTGACGAGGATCTTAGCTCCTACATCCGCTTTTGCCGAACGGGGACGTAGCGCCCGCCCGTCTCAGCTCTTGTTGCGAATGATTCCGACGATCACCCAGATGCTGAGCATGAAGGCGCCCATATAGCCCAAAATACCCAGCAGCGGGACGTTAAAGGCCTGCGGGTTCATGTCCGTGGCACACAGTATGCTGGAGCCGATGAACAGCGCCGCTGATATCAGGGATAACGCCAGACGGTTGATCAGCCGCGCCATCGATTTTTTAACGTCATCCAGGCCCTTAACGTTAAAGGTCGCCTCCAACTGCCCGCGCGAGGCCATGGTCAAAAGCTCGGAGGTCTGCCGGGGCAGGCGCAGCGCCGCCTCCGAGGCATCCAGTGCGGTCAGGGAGGCCTTCTCCACATTTTCCTTGATCTTGGAGAGGCTGAAGTCATCCCGGAGGTTCGTTTTGGCATACTCGCCAATTACGGCCACCACGTTCAGGCTCGGGTTTATCACTTGAATGACGCCTTCAAAGGTGATCAGACCGCGCGCCAGCAGGGTGAATGCCGCGGGCACCTTCAGGTTTTGTGTGCGGATCATCTCCAGCAGGTCGGTCAGCGCGGCGCTGAGGTTAAGCTCGCCCAGACTGCGGGAGGCGTAGTGTGCGAGGATCCCGTCGATGGCGGCCAGAAGCTGCGGGTGGCTGACCGGGCCGGTGGTGCTGGAAAGGGTGAGCAGGGCGGTCTTTACCCGCTCGGAGCTGCCCGCGGCGATGCCAACGAACAGCTCCTGGCACAGCGCCCGCTCGCTGGCGTTGAGCCGTCCGGTCATCCCCAGGTCGATCCAGACCAGCGCATCGTTGCGCACCAGTATGTTGCCCGCATGGGGGTCGGCATGAAAAAAGCCGCTGGACAGTATCTGGTGCACGTAGTTGTGAGTCAGCACGGTACTCAGCTGCCCCAGATCGCAGTTGGTTCCAGCCAGGCCGTCAAGGTCGTCTATCAAGATGCCGTCGATGAACTCCATAACCAGTATGCTGTGTTTGGAGTATTGGGGATAGACGGTGGGACAAGTGATTCGTGCCGTATCTCCGCTGCCCGCGCTCACGGCGACCGTTCCCCCGGCAGCACCCGCAATAACCGCATTGGTGTTGCACTGTCGAAACTCTACCAGGTTGTTCAGCTCAACGCCGAAGTCAAGCTCGTCCGCCGCGGTCTTCTCCAATTCGTTTATGACCTCGGAGAATATCTGTAACGTGGCGCCCTGCTCCTTGAATACCTCGTAGGTCGCCAGCACGTGACGCATCAACATCAGATCCTCGGCCATTTTTTTGGCGATGCCGGGTCGCTGTATCTTTACCGCTACCACCTGACCACCGTGGCGCAGGCTGGCCTTGTGCACCTGGGCGATGGACGCCGAGCCCAGGGGCTGTTTGTTGATCTGGCTGAATACACTTTGCCATGAATCCCCGTAGGCCTCCTCGATTACCGCGATGACCTGGCTGAAGTCCAGCGGTGCGACATGGGCGTGCAGCGTTGCCAGCTCAGTGCAGTACTCCCGGGGCAGCATGTCCGAGCGCGTTGACAGTATCTGGCCCATCTTAACAAAGGTCGGACCCAAATCCTCCAGGGTACCTTTCAGTTTTTGCGGGCTCAGGCCTTTGCTCAGCTGATGTTTGTGGAGAATATGTACGATCTCATGGGCGCGGTGGCCCGAGGTCTTGTCCTGAACGGTAAGCCGCGCCATAGTCAGTAGGTTTGCAAAGTGTGTCATGGGTGATTCGACCTCCGCAGGCTATGATACCATACTGCCTCAGTCCGCTCCAAGAGGGTCTGCCCTGCAAATTGCCGGTATCTGTTTACGGAACACAAAAGAGGAACACAAAAGAGGGAACACAAAAGAGTACGTCCCTCTTGTGTCCCCAAGAGGGTCTGCCCTGCAAATTGCCGGTATCTGTTTACGGAACACAAAAGAGGAACACAAAAGAGTACGTCCCTCTTGTGTCCCTGTTGGTAAATCCTGGCGTTTTCCCAGTTCATGACACATAAAAGTGCCGTTTAAATATCCCGTCGATTTTTAAACGCCCAACGCAACGCCTGAAGCACATCGGTCGGTGGCCTGATCCAATGCGGACCTGCGCTCAGTCATTTCGTTTTTGGGTGAACCGTCCCTGCCACTAGACTTTTATGGGAGTACGACAGGTGAGAGTGATAATGGTGGGCACGAGGATGCCGGTGAGGACTACGATGCCCACGAGGCTCAGAATGCCAGCGTTTGTATCGTTGATCACCAGCAGCCCCAAGTTAACGGTGCCAAGAGTCCATTTGCTCCATAAGGGCTCAAGCAGGTACAACGCGATGCCACCAACGGTAAAGATGGAGGCGATGGGGAAGTGGCGGTACTGGCGCGCGATGATGACAAGCCAGCCAATCAGGAAAAAGAAGCAGTCATAGAAAAAAAGCAGGAGGAACCGGCTGCTTTGAACCAGGTCGAACTGGCTGAGGGGCAGCGCCACAAGGACGCTGGTGATGGCAAGTCCTCCGGCCAGGATAAGGCCGCACAGCAGCAGTGCCAGGGCATGCTGTTTACGAGTGAGCCCAAAGCTCAGGTCGCTTTCCAGACCGATTGGCATGGTGAGTCCCATGGCCCCCAGAAACGAGGCGTTGCCCAGAGCGATTATTAAAGGATAGCTTAAAGGCTCGGGCGGAGGGGGGATTGTGAATTCGGGCAGAAAGGAGCTTGCGAGTTCGGACAGAGAGGAAGTTGCCAACGTTGCAAAACCCGTGTTAAACAGAACCATTATGAGCACCACAACTCCCAGAAGAGTGAGCAGGCTCGGACCCACTTTTGTCACACGCATATACCAGACGAGCGCATTGCGTATGGCACTGCCTTTGCTGGTCATGTTCGCTCGGGCATCCGCCTGCGCCGACGCAAAGCGATCCTCAGTTGCCATACGTCACGTCCTCCTTAAGCGTCAAACCGATAAAGGTGTCTTGCAGGGTTTTGCCGTGCGTGCACAGAGCGCCCGTGTTATCGTGCGCCAGAACTTTTCCGACATCAAGGATGATCGCCTCGCTGAACAGTCGTTCCATCTCAGATATATAGTGTGTCGAGAATATAATTGTACGGGGGTGCGCCCTGTAGTCAGTCAGCAGCTCATCGGTGAACATCTTGCGGGAAACGGCATCCATGCCAAGGTATACCTCATCAAAGAGGGTCAGCGGTGTGCGCGATGCCAGTCCTATGATGCAGCGCAGAGCCGCAGCCTGTTCCGCGTTCATCTCGCCCACGGCTTTTTTAAGCGGCAGATCAAAGCGTTTGAGCAGGTGGAGGGCAAGATCCGCGTCCCACTGAGGACGAAAGTGCGCGCCTTTATCCAACAGATCGCATGTCTTGAAGCCGTTGATTGCGGCATGGGCATCGCTCCTTTGGTATACAAAGGCCACCTGTGGGGCAATGCGGGGGTTCTCCCACGGATCTTCACCAAACACACGCACGCTGCCCGCACTTGGCCGCCGCAGCCCCGCCACAAGCGACATCAGCGAGGTCTTGCCCGCGCCGTTGCGTCCCAGCAGCCCGCAGAGCGCCCCCTGCGGGATTTTCAGGCTTACGCCTGTCAGCGCGTTACTGCGTCCGCGAAAATAGCGCAGACACAGGTCATCGCATTCGATGGTGGGCACGGTGCTGCCGTTCGTGCCGGTCGCACATGCGGCCGCAGGGGTGCCAGGAACGGTGGATAGGGGTCGGTCGTTGTCCAAAGCGGCTCGCACGTAGACGCTCTCCAATCGCTTTCAGGAGCCGAGTCTGGTCGCGATGCCCTGTCGCCAGCCCGAATCGCTTATAATCCTCTGGCTAAGTATAACTGAAACTCCCAACGGATTATAGTCGTTCAATCAGTTGCTATGCGTACCGTGCTTAATTGTTGATTGCCATTCTCATGTTGCCCCCCGAAAGATAACTCTGACATGAAGTGCCGGCTCCTCCCAGGTGCCTTCGGAAAACCCCCTTCGCAATAGCCTTGCGTCCGGCTGTGTAAAATCAAACCGTAGGGTGATTTGATTTTCCACAGCAGCCGTGTGGGCGGTTGCTGATAGTGCTGCAGCTGATTGTGGCGCACACAACGGGCGCAGATACGGGTATGCTTGCCTGAGTGCTTTGGGCGAGGCTAGAGAGGAGGATATCATGTCCAAGGCGTTTCACCACCTGACCTTGTCATGTGACAGGGGGACGTAAAAAGTGTCATGCAAAGCATGACACTTTTTACGTCCCCCTGTCACACGTCTTCGATTTGACGGCCAGGCCGCCCTGCTCGCCTTGCCGGCGCCATCTGGTATTATGACAGGCATGAAGATCAGCAGAGAAGCATTCGCAAAGATGATCGATCACACGCTGCTTAAGGCCACGGCGACCGACGCTGATATCGTGCGGCTGTGTGCGGAGGCCCAGGATATCGGCGCTGCCTCGGTCTGCGTTAATCCAAGCTATGTCTCGTTGGCCCGTGCGACGCTGACGCAGGGAGCAGTGAGTGGGTCTTTGGTTGCTCCGGCGAAGGGCGGGGCGGCGGAGGGCGGCGACGTGCCAGCAGCCGGCACCGTAAAGGTCTGCACCGTTGTCGGCTTTCCCCTGGGCGCGAGCCGCACGGAGGTAAAGGCCTTCGAGGCCGCCCGGGCCGTGAGCGACGGCGCGCAGGAAATTGACATGGTGCTAAACATCGGCGCGGTTAAATCTGGGAATACAGACGCGGTATCTGCCGACATCGGCGCCGTGGTGCGTGCCGCCCAGGGCGCGCTCGTAAAGGTGATCATCGAGGCCTGCTATCTTACCGACGACGAGAAGCTCTGGGCTTGCAAGGCTGCCGCAAGCGCCGGTGCCCAGTTTGTTAAGACCTCCACTGGCTTTGGCTCCGGCGGTGCTACGCCACACGACGTCGCCCTGATGCGCCAAGCCGTGCCCGCCAGCGTTGGCGTGAAGGCCGCCGGCGGCATCCGCACGCTTAAAGACGCGCTGACCATGATAGACGCCGGCGCAAACCGCCTGGGTTTATCCGCAAGTGTGCAGATCCTTGCCGAGTTTGATATCTTTGCTCAAAGCGGCAACCTCCAGCCCTGATGCCAGGCGCGCCCGGCCGGTTATGGTACAATCCCCTGCAAGCCTGCGGGCAGAGGATAAAAGCGACGAGCTGTGGAGAAAAACGATGATTGACTTACAAAGTGACGCCGCCACGATACGGGAGCAACTGAGGCCTCTGGTAGAGTCGGCACTGGTGTTTCGGCCGACGGTGCTGGCCTCTGGCGCGAAGAGCAATTTTTACTTTGACGGCAAGCTGGTCACGCTCAGGGCAGACGGTGCCTATCTTACGGCGCGCTATTTGCTTGAGCATATTCCCAGTGACGAATACGATGCCATCGGTGGGCTGACCATGGGTGCCGACCCCATCGCCTCGGCCGTTGCCGCTGTGTCGCATCTTGTTGAGAAGCCAAAGACGGCCTTCTACGTAAGAAAAGAGCAGAAGGGGCACGGCCTGGGCAAGCGGATTGAAGGCCCGCTGGCAGATGGCGCACGGGTTGTTGTTGTAGATGATGTCGCCACCAGCGGAGGCTCGATAATGGACGCGGTACGTGCGGTGGAGTCGGAGAAGGGCTGCACGGTTACCCGGGTCGTCGCTCTGGTGGACAGGCAACAGGGTGCCCGCGAGTTCTTTGAGGAAGCCGGCTACGTCTTTGACCCGATATTTACCGCCGAGGAGCTGGGAGTTCCCCTGGATCAGATTCGCGCTCGGTGAGACTGGCGAGGACAGAATGGGGATGCGGGGACGGCTTTGGCGGCGGCGGAAGCGGGGACAGGCGGGGACGGTGCTGTGGCGGGAGCAGAAATGGGGACGTGGGGACGGCTGAGGCGGAGGCAGGGATGCGGGGACGGTTGCTGAGGCGAGGGCAGAAAAAGGGACGTGGGGACGGTTCTAACGTCCTACGTACCGAAGCACCTGCTACGTCGGAAGCAACAGGGAGCGGAAG
>JAISMZ010000012.1 GCA_031276475.1 Coriobacteriales bacterium | reverse complement strand
GTTTTGCAGAATAACCTGCAACAAGGTAAGGAGAAAAGGAAGGAACACCGCAATGAGAATGTAAAGTATGAAACACCTGCACATCCAGCCGCGTCTGACCCTCTACGCAAACACCAGCGTCAGCGAGGGCACTTTTGGTAAGGGCATCGCCATCCTGCTGCGTGGCGTGGCCGACCTGGGCTCGCTTAACGCTTCAGCCAAAAACATCCACATGGCCTACAGCAAAGCCTGGAGGATCGTCAAGGAGGCCGAGATCGGTTTTGGTTTTCTATTAATCAAGCGCGACGGCGCCCGTGGTTCAACGCTTACGCCTGAAGGCGAAAAACTGCTCAATGCTTACGAGACCTTGGAGCAGGAGACCCAGGAGACGCTGAACAAGCGCTTTGCCGAGCTGGTTAAAACCAAATAGAGACGAGTTGAGCGATGGCGGACACCTTTCACCTGCAAGACCTGCTGCGCCGGCTTGACAACGCCAGCGGCGGTGCGGGCGGCACCGGCGGCAGTGGCGGCGGCAGCGCCGGCGGTTCCGGGTCTGGTGGCTCCGGCCCCGGTGGCTCCGGCCCCGGTGGCGGCTTTAAAGGCTTTGGCGGGATGTGGGGCGGCAAGGGCCCCCAGTGGTCCGACACCCCGGCCGACAAGCTGGAGCAGATGAAGCGCTTCTTCAAGCGGCTGCTGATAGGGGTCTGCATCGCGGTGATCCCCGTGCTGCTGGCCGCCTATTGGTGGTTCCATCCGCCAATCAACATCCACAGCTCCGACTGCTGGTCCTTTGTGGCCATCTTTGTCTTGCTGCCCATCTGGTTTGTGTTGCGCTATCGCTCGCAGATCTACAGCCGCACCAATTCCAAACGCCCAACCAACGCTGGCAAGGCAAAGCTGTTCAGGTGGCTGTCCTGGCTGCCGGTGGCGGTGGTGCTGGTGGGCATTGGCGGCGCCGTCGCTTCGGCAACGTTTTGGCCGGGCAACGCCGAGCGCTACGCGACGGTGCTGAATACCGCCGACTCGGACTTCTCCGCAGACATTAAAGAGGTAGATTACAACGAGATCCCGGTCATCGACCGCGCCTCGGCAACGCTTCTGGGCAACCGCGTGATGGGTGCCATCCCCGAATATGTCAGTCAGTTTGAGATCTCGCCGCTCTACAGCCAGATAAACTACCAGGGCCATCCCGTGCGCGTCAGCCCGCTGGTCTACGCCGACCTCTTTAAGTGGTTCAACAACCGCGACAGCGGTCTGCCGGCCTACGTGCTGGTGGACATGACCACGCAAGACGCCGAGATCGTCCGCCTGAACAAGCCGATCTACTACTCCGAAAGCGAGCCGCTGGAGCGCAATATCGCCCGCCATGTGCAGCTTTCCTTCCCGTTTTATATGTTTGACCAGATCTCCTTTGAGATTGACGACGATGGCAACCCCTGGTGGGCCTGCCCCGTGCAGACCCGCACCATCGGGCTGTTTGGCGGCACCGACATCTCGCGGGTGATCCTCGTGGACGCCAACAGCGGCGAGTGCACCGACCTGGCCGTGGAGGACACGCCGCAGTGGGTGGACCGCGTCTATCCGGCCGAGCTTTTATTAGAGCAGTATAACTGGTCGGGCGCTTATTCCAGCGGCTGGATTAATTCCTGGCTGGGACAAAACGGCGTCGTGCAGACCACGCCGGGCACCGCCGGCCAACCGGGCTACAACTACATCGCCAAAGACGACGATGTCTGGGTCTACACCGGCGTCACCTCGGCGGTGGCCGACAACTCGATAGTCGGCTTCGTTCTGGTAAACCAGCGCACGGCCGAGTCGCACTTCTACCCCATCGCCGGTGCCACCGAGGAGTCGGCGATGTATTCCGCCCAGGGCCAGGTTCAGCACCTCGGCTACCAGGCGACCTTCCCCCTGCTGCTGAACATCAACGCCCAGCCGACCTATTTCATGGCGCTCAAGGACGCGGCGGGACTGGTAAAGATGTACGCGATGCTCGACATCCAGCGCTATCAAAACGTTGCCGTGGGCGACACGGTGGCGCTTTGCCAGCAAGCCTACCAGGCGCTGCTGGTGACCAACGGCGTGGAGATGCCCGAGGCTGTGCCCGCCGCGACCACCGAGGTCTCAGGCCGCGTGGCGCGCATTGCCACGGCGGTGATAGAAGGCAACTCGCATTATTATCTCAGTCTGGAGAATGACGAGCGTATCTTTGACTGCGCCCTGCCCGGTCTGCTGGAGGTCTTGTCGCTGAATGTGGGCGACAGCGTCAAGCTGACCTTTGAGGAGGCTGAGCCGGCCTGTCTGGTGGAGAAGCTGGAAGTGGAGGCCCGCGCCGGCAACGGCGCGGCGGGCGCGGATGCGACGGCAGCGGCGGGCGCTGGCGCGACGGCAACGCCGGGAATACGCGGTTTACTCCTCCACAGCTTCCTCCACAGCTGACTGTGACGGATCGCTGGACTTGCTGGATCCGCCGAGCGGCGGCTTGGGCATCACCAGGGTGAGGATGACGCAGAGCAGCGCAAAGACGATGAAAACGATATAGACCACTTGGAGTGAATCGACGAGTACGGCGGCGATTTGGTCCCAGGTCACCCCCTGCTGATAGGCTGAGATGTCGTAGAGGTTGCCCAGGTCGTATTTGGTGATCTCCTCTTTTGCAAAACCGGCAACGATGCTGGCGTTAAAGACGGCACCGAATACGCTGATGCCGATGGTCTGGCCGAGCGTCCTGACCAGCGAGTTGACGCCCACCGCGGCACCGCGCTTTTCAAAGCCGGTGGATTCTTGAATGACCATCGTGTGCGCCGTTACCGTTATGCCCAGGCCAGCTCCGAGGAAGAATGTCACTGCGAGGATAATGATCATATCAATATATTGATGAAAGAATAAAAAGGGCAGCAGGCAGAGCAGGGTCAGGAGCACGCCGACAATGGCTACCGGCTTGCCGCCAAAACGGTGGATAAGCTTGCCCAGGGGGATCGCCGCCAGCATCCAGGAGATTGACAACGGCAAGAGCGCAAGCCCGGCGATGAGTGGGCTGAGGCCACGGACATCTTGCAGGTAGATGGGCATATAGACGTCGATCCCAAGAATCACGGCCATGAAGAACAGTGCGATGATGTTTATAAAGACGCTCGATTTAGTTAACACGTCAAGCGGGACGATCGGCTCAGGTGAGCGTCGCTCGATGCGGTAAAAGACCGCAAAAAGCACCAGCGAGACGACGAGCAGCGCGGCATTGGTCGGCGTGAGCAGTGAAGCATCTTCCTTGCCAAAGGTAAATATTGCGAGCAGGGTAAGCAGGGCAGCGGTGAGGACGATGACTCCCGGGTAGTCGATGTAGTGCTTCTGCCGCTGAGCGTTTTCGTTTAGACTCGTCCGCATGATCAGAAGTGCCAGCAGGCCAAAGGGGATGTTCACAAAGAATATCCAATGCCAGGAGAGGACGCTGATCAGCATGCCGCCGATGAGCGGCCCAAAGAGGCCGGCAATCCCCCAGACCAGGCCCAGCAGCCCCTGGACCCGGCCTCGCTCTTCAAGGGAAAAGACGTCGCCGACGATGGCCATCGGCACCACGATAATGGCGCTGGCGCCGAGGCCCTGAATGGCGCGGAAGGCGATCAGCATGACCATGTCCTGCGCCAGTCCGCAAAGCGCGCTGCCCACAAGGAAGATGACGATGCCTGCCGTGAGCGTGCGTTTGCGCCCGTAGATGCTGCTCAGCTTGCCGTAGATTGGCGTCGCGACGGCGCTGGCGAGCAGGTAGATGGAGAAGACGTGGCTGATCAGGTCGAAGCTTTGCAGATCCTTGACGATGGTTGGAATGGCCAAGGTGACAACGGTGCCCTCAACCGCGGCGAGGAACCTCGCCAGCAGCAGGGACGCGATCAGGCCTTTCTTTCCGGCTGATGTCATCGTATTCATCATCGGTCAGGGGTTTGGCGGCGCGGCTGGGGCGGCGCGGCGGCGGGGGCGGGCTTCCCGGGGACAGCGGGAGTGACGGTTGTGGCGGTATCACCGGGCGTGGCGGGCTCGCCGGGGGCGGCTGTTGGGGCGGGCTTCCCGGGGGCGGCTGGCGTGGTGGGAGCGGCGGACTCCCCGGGCGCGGCGGGCTCCCCGGGCTCGCCGAGCGGTGGCCTGGGCATTACCAACGAGAGGACGACGCAAATCGCCGCAATGACGATAAAGATGGCGTAGACCACATGGACCGAGTCGGCGAGCACGGCGACGACCTGCTCCCAGGTCACCCCCAGCTGATAGGCAGAAAGGTCGTAGAGGTTGCCCAGGTCGTACTGACTGATCCCCCGTGTCGCAAAACCGGCGACGATGCTGGTGTTAAAGGCGGCGCCAAAGACACTGATGCCGATGGTCTGGCCGAGCGACCTGACCAGCGAGTTAACGCCCACCGCCGCGCCGCGCTTCTCAAAGCCGACGGACTCCTGGATGATCATCGTCTGCGCCGTTACGGTAACGCCAAAGCCGATGCCCAAAAAGAACACCAGCGCGACGATAAGGAAGATTTGAGTATCCTGATATAAGAATAATAGGGGCAGCAGCCCGACCAGCGCCAGAAGCGCGCCGATAACCGCTACCGGCTTGCCGCCAAAGCGGTGGATCAGCTTGCCCAGGGGGATCGTCGAGAGCATCCATGACAGCGACATCGGCACCAGCACCAAACCGGCGATCAGCGGGCTGAGGCCCCGGACATTTTGCAGGTAGATAGGCGTGTAAACGTCAATCCCCAACAGCGCCGCCGTGAAGAACAGCGAGGCGATGTTCACAAAGACGCTCGACTTCGTTAGCACGTCGAGCGGCACGATAGGCTCAGGCGAGCGTTTCTCAATGCGATAGAAGATGACAAAGAGCGCCAACGAGACGGCGAGCAGCACGGCATTGCGCAGCGTCAGCAGCGAGGATTCCTCCTCACCAAAAATAAAAATACTGAGCAGGGCCAGCAGCGCCGCAGAAAGGACGCCGATTCCCGGATAGTCGATGTGGTGCTTCTGCCGCTGAATATCCCCGCTCTTCTCACTGAAGCTCGTCTGCAGGATGAAGAGCGTCAGCAAGCCAAAGGGGATGTTGATAAAAAATATCCAATGCCAGGAAAGCAGGTCGATCAGCAGGCCGCCGAGGAAGGGGCCAAAGAGGCCGGCTATCCCCCAGACCATGCTCAGTGCGCCTTGGATCTTGCCGCGCTGATTGAGGGGGAAGACGTCGCCGACGATGGCCATCGGCACCACAAAGATGGAGCTGGCACCGATGCCCTGAAGCGCTCGGAAGGCGATCAGCATGGCCATGTTCTGAGCCAGGCCGCACAGCGCGCTGCCCACCAGGAAGATGACGATCCCCGCCGCCAGTGTGCGCTTGCGACCGTAAAGGTCGCTGAGCTTGCCATAGACGGGGGTAGCGACGGTGCCGGTGAGCAGGTAGACCGAGAAGACGTGGCTGATCAGGTTAAAGCCCTGCAGGTCTTTGACGATGGTCGGTATGGCCAAGGTGACGATGGTGCCCTCAACCGCGGCGAGGAACATCGCCAACGAGAGGGCCACAATCAGCCGGTTCTTCTCGGATGGGGTCATCGTATCCGTCATCGGTCAGGAGCTCATCGGTATTGCGGCCCGGCAGATCCGCGCCCGCAACGCCGCTCGGCGGAGCTCGCGTCCACGGCGCCTACTCCATCACCCGGATAACCACCGGCTCGGCAACCAGCACGCCACTTGCCTCGATGGCGGCTAGCGTGGCGCGCAGGGCGCCTTCGCGGGCGGAGTGGGTGACGTAGACAAGCTCGGCGGTCTGTCCGTCGCCGGCCGCCTGTTGCAACGACGATATCGAGACGCCCTGCTCGGCAAAGGCCGCGGCCGTCGTGGCTACGATGCCGGCACGGTCGGGCACGTTCAGGCGCAGGTAGTAGCGCGTAATGACGTCCTCGATCGGCTTTAGCGGCAGCTGCTCGGTGCCAAAGCGGATATAGGGACGCCTGTTGTTGTAGGTCAGGCGCTGGGCCACCTCTATCAGGTCGCCCACCACAGCACTCGCCGCCGGCCCGGCACCGGCACCGGCGCCGTAAAACATCGTCTCGCCCACAGCGTCGCCAACCACATAGATGGCGTTCATCACCCCGTTCACCGAGCTCAGCGGATGCGCCACCGGCAGCATCGTGGGGTGCACGCGCATCTCGATGCCCTCGGGCGTGCGGTTGGCGATGGCCAGCAGCTTTACGGCGTAGCCCAGCGAGCTGGCAACCGCCAGATCGGTGGGGGTGACGCGCGTGATGCCTTCGGTGTAGACCTGCTCCAAAACCACCTCGGTGTTAAAGGCCAAGGTGGTCAGGATGGCTATCTTGGCCGCGGCGTCATGGCCCTCAACGTCGGCCGTGGGGTCGGCCTCGGCAAAGCCCAGCTGCTGGGCCTCGGCCAGCGCCTCGGCGTAGGGCAGCCCGTCAAGGATCCGCGCCAGCATGTAGTTGGTGGTGCCGTTGACGATGCCTATCACGCTCTCGATGCGGTTGCCGATCAGCGAGTTGCGCAGCGCGCCGATTATCGGGATGCCGCCGCCCACCGAGGCCTCAAAGGCCAGCTCCAGCCCCTTGCTGCCGGCCGTCTCCAAAAGCTGATGACCGGCCGTGGCCATGATCGCCTTATTGGCGGTAACCACGCGTTTGCCCGCCTCCAGCGCCGCGGTAACAAACTTCAGGGCGATCCCCGTGCCGCCCACCAGCTCAATGACAACGTCTACCTCTGGGTTGTGGATGACTTCGTAGCCGTCGGAGTGGTAAATATCCTCAATTCCCAGCGCCACCGCCTGCTCGCGGCTTGTGGAGGCCGCCGCAACCAGGCGGATGTCCACGCCCTGGTCGCGCAGGAAGTCCTCGTGGTGCTCCTTCAGGATGCGCACGACACCGCCACCGACGGTGCCCAGTCCGATGAGACCAACGTTTACCGGTTTCATAATAACTCCTCCACTCCTTAATCTGTTTCGCAGTTTAACAAATCTGCGTAGGTCTCGCGGCGCAGCACCTCGCGGGCGCGGCCGTCGCGTACAAACACCACGCCGGGGCGCACCTGGCGGTTGTAGTTACTGGCCATCGAGTGACCGTAGGCGCCGGTGGCAAACATGCAGATGACGTCGCCGACGCGCGGGCTTTGCAGCGAGGCGTCGATGGCCACCACATCCCCGCTTTCGCAGTGCTTGCCGGCCAGGGTCACCAGCGCGTCGCGGGGCGCGTCGGCGCGGCTGGCGATGACCGACTCGTAGCGCGCTCCGTACAGCGCGACGCGGATGTTGTCGGTCATGCCGCCATCAACAGCCACATAGGTGCGCAGGTCTAACAGCTTTTTTATCGAGCCGACCGTGTATAGGGTCAGGCCGGCACCGGCGACGATAGAGCGGCCCGGCTCCACCAGCAGACGCGGCAGCGGCAGGTCGTGCTCGCGGCAGGCGGCCTTAAGTGTCTCGGCCACAATCGCGGCAAACTGCGCGATCTGGGGCGGCTCGTCATCGGCCAGATAGGCGATGCCCACGCCGCCACCGAGGTTAAGGTCGCGGGCCACAAAACCGGTGCTCGCTCGCAACTCGGCGAGAAAGGCCGCCAGCACCCGCAGCGTCTCGGCAAAGGACTCCAGCGCGTAGATCTGCGAGCCGATGTGCGCATGCAGTCCTCGCAGGTCGCAGTGCGGTAGCGCCAGGGCCTGCTCCACAGCCTGTAACGCGGCGCCGTCGCTAAGCC
The DNA here is from genome assembly GCA_031276475.1 of Coriobacteriales bacterium. Lineage (GTDB taxonomy): Bacteria > Actinomycetota > Coriobacteriia > Coriobacteriales > UBA8131 > JAISMZ01. The sequence goes on along the minus strand of JAISMZ010000012.1, from coordinate 7,658 downwards.
CAAAGCCAAATTTGCTGTCCTCGGCACCGGTGCGGATGTACTCGTGGGTGTCGGCAACGACGCCCGGTTTTATCCGCAGCAAAATGGGCTGCACCACGCCGCGCCCGCCCGCCAGACGGTTGACGCGCTCCAGCTCCTCAAAGCAGTCGACGACGATAAGCCCCGCGCCGGCCTCTATCGCCTCGGTCAGCTCGCGCTCGCTTTTGTTGTTGCCGTGCACCACCACCCGCTCGGCGGGAAAGCCGGCGGCCAGGGCGATGGCCAGCTCGCCGCCGCTGCTGACGTCCAGATGCGCGCCCGCCTCGGCCAGCAGGCGGACCATCGCCTTGCAGGTGAAGGCCTTGCCGGCGTAGGCAACATCGGCTTGGGGCAGCACCGCGCGCAGCTCCCGCAGCCAGGTCGCCAGCCGCTCGCGGATATGTTCCTCGTCATAAACATAGAGCGCGGTGCCAAACTCGCGGGCCAGCTCAACCGTACTCACGCCGCCCACGTACAGCTCGCCGTCGCGCAGCTCAGCCGTCAGCGGCATCACCGCCTTCAGGTCGTTCGCGCTGCGCCCGTCGGGCCGGGCATCAGGGTCGTGCGCCAGATGTGCCATGCTTCTCCTGTCGGTCGTTTTGTTGACAAAAGGTGTTGACAAAAGGGACGGTACGGTTTTGTCAACTTTTCCGAACGTCCTCCAACTTTGCTACCGCTATCGCAAAAGGTGACAAAGCCGTACCGTCCCTTTTGTCAACTTTAGCCGCGATCGGGCCGTTGTCGCTGGCTCGGGCCGCGCCGCCGCTCTACGCGAAGACTATCTCTCCCGTCTCGGCGTCCATCGCCTCGATGATCGCCAGCGAGGCAAGGGGGTAGCCGCGCTTGCGAATCTGCGTACCACCGAGCTGAAAGCTCTTCTCGATGACGATGCCGATGCCTTCAATCGTAGCGCCGGCGGTCTCGGCGATGTCAATCAGGCCGTCCAGCGAACAGCCGTTAGCCAAAAAGTCGTCGATGATCAGGATGTGGTCGCTGGCGCTGAGGTACTTCTTGGAGACGATCACATCATAGACGCGCTTGTGGGTGTAGCTCTCGATGCGCGTGGTGAACGACTCGCCGTCGAGGTTGATGCTTTGGGCCTTCTTGGCAAACACCAGCGGCACGCCAAAGCGCTGCGCCACCACGCAGGCCACCGCGATCCCCGACGCCTCGATGGTAAAGACCTTACTGATCGGCCGGTCGCCATAGATCCGCTCAAATTCCGCAGCGATGGCGTTAAGCAGCTCCACGTCAATCTGGTGGTTGAGAAAACTGTCCACCTTTAAGACATTGCCCGGCTTGACAATGCCATCCTCTACGATTCGCTGCTTTAACAACTCCATCTGCCAGACCTCCTGATTGCCGATAAACCCGCCTCGGTGCCGGATGCGTTTGGGCGCGACGCCCACGTGCACGAGCGGTAAAACTGCCTGCGACACCCGCCTGCGCACAGGCGCGCGCCGCCGCGAACAAACACCGTCCGCCTATGATAGCAGTGATTATCGCAAAGTAACAGCTTCATGGCGCACCGCGTCGGGAGGTGCTGCGGCTTGACCGGTGGGATGCGAGCGGCGCGTCATTCGTGACGTTCAGCGTCAGATTAACGAAGGCGCCCGTTGTTGGCCATTGTCTCCATTCAGGGAGGCGCTGGTTAACGCTTGCTGGTCAGAGGAAGATCGCCATATAGAGAGGCAGGCCGTCCAAAACGCGACCTTCATTGCCAGCGGCTCTGTTAGTCTCGTTTTGAGGCAGATCGCACCTTATGCTTTGCGCGGCGTTCTCCACATCTGTGCTGCCAACATTCCTGCTGGTCAGCCTGATGCCACGCGATACGCCGTGGTTTGTCATGACCGATCTCATCGATTTGGACTTCTTGTTGTCAGCCGACTTTACCTCCACGGCGGTCGCAACCCCTGCGTAGCGGATGATAAAGTCGATCTCCAGCTGGTTTTTGTATTCAAAATAGTAAAGACGCTTGCCGAGCTTGGTGAAGATGTCGGCGATGATGTTCTCGTAGATAGCGCCCTTGTAGATACCGAGGTTCCCGTTGATGATATCTGCCTGCGAACCGTCTTCCAGCAGGGAGACCAGAAGACCCGTGTCGTTCATGTAGACTTTGAAGGCGCCGGTGCTTGCGTTGCCCTCCAGAGGCAGTGCCGGCCTGCTCAGATTGTGGCAGAAGTTGATGATACCGGCGTCGAGCAGCCACATCAGACTACCGGCGTACTTGCGGGAACTGCCGCCCTTCTCCACAACACTGTACTGGAACTTCTTGTAATCTTTTGCTAACTGGCGCGGCAGGGAAAGAAAGCAGGCGCGTGTCTTGGGTCATGAACTTCAGGGCCGTGCGTGCACCGGGGCAGTTTTGTATCTCGTCCAGAAATATGACCGTCTCGCCAGGAATAATGCAGGCTCCGGGCACGTTTAAGGTTATCTGCTTGATGATCGTGGCGGTGTCGAGGTCGCCCTCGAAGATGCGCCTCAGCGACGGCGTCTTCTCAAAATCGATGTAGATGTATGACGCATAGTTCTCTTTAGCAAACTGACTGATGCTATATGTTTTTCCGACCTGGCGAGCTCCTTTGACGACCAATGATTTTCTATCGTCGCGTGCCTTCCAGCGCAATAACTGATCTGTGATTTTCCGTCTGAGCATGAAACTGCATTCCTGCCTGCTGGTTTACCTGTTCATCAAGTGAGATTATAGCAGGTATATGAGGAGATTGCAATTTTACCTAGGGAATTGGTGGAGTTCACTGCATATTTTTTGGGCGAATAGCAATGGTGTCATGCAGCTTTTCTGGGGGAAGCGGCATCCTATCGGCTGCTGCTCACTTTGTAGTCTCAATCTGTAAGTCGGCTGTATAGATTGAATGTTCTTCACCATCGTCGTCCTGCCAGTAGACATATGTCGTCAATGACATCTACAGCATTTATAAGCTCACCGATATGAGTGGCCTCATTGCGCTCGATAGCTATATCTATGCTGTTCTTGATTGCATCCAGTTTTTTATCGAGAGCTTCAAACTGCTGGAGCATCGTGACTGTTGACATGGCCTGGATTGCAAGTATTGGGGCGACTACCGGCAGTGAGCTGGCGATAGGGATGAACGGTGCCTGAGCAATTATTCCTGTTGGGCCCATGACTGCCGACCCAAAGCCAGAGCCCAAAGATGTAGACATCTGCATCAGCGATGCCGTTGGTGCTGTCGCCATGAACAGTGTTTCTGACAAGCTTTTCGCGTAATCAGTGCTGCTAAACCAGTCGCTACAGCAAGGTAGGGTCGCGCACTACGATCGCCGCCATCAATCAGTGATCGCAGGGCGGGTGTTGTCAAAAACGGACAACCCTTTATATCACTGTTCGGAGATGGTATAGCCAGACTCAATGATATCTAGTTGTTCGGGCTGCGATCTGTCTGTTTCTGCTCCAGCACCCTGCGTGCTTTCTGGTTCGCCACTGTTTGCTGGTGCGGAACCTACGTTGCTCGAGCAGGCAAACAGACTTGCGACAAGCATCAACACCAAAGCCATGATTAGTAACGATCTAACTCTTGTGAGCCTCATTTACATTTCCTCCTCTGCTGTGTTTTGGCGCACCAAACGGCACACTCTCTCTATTTAACTGCTGGGAGGAAGTCTTTTCCGGCGACCAGGAAGAAGGGCATCCACTCCACAGTCGCCAAACTCACAAGAGGCTACGCAATACGCCAATTGCCGGGCAGATGCCCTTCTGCTTGCGTATTGCAGAACACTCAAGGAGTGCTCTTGTGAATTTGGCTGCTTGCAGTCTGCCATAAAAGCGCGGGCGAGGAAGATGCGGACACAGATTGACACCGTCTCTCTTGCGTGGCTGCCAAAAAAGGCTCAGTTTGATTACTTTGGGCTTTGGTCGCGTACTCGCCATCACACAGGGCGCACCCACACTCGCAGTGCTTGCGTCAAAGGCCACAATGGCTAACACGCAGTCGTTGCCAGCCTTGTGTCCAAAAGTGGCAGAGGGCAGCTCATCTCCTGAGGCAAGGTAAGCCCCGATATTCGATTCCAAAGCGGCGGGTGCCTTGCGAGCAACTTCCTCAAACATATCGCCCATGTAAAACATCCCGGCAAATCGGGGGCTTAAAGAACGTACTTGCCGTCGTCTTTTGCAATAATTGCCTCATATACGTATCTCATCACAAACTCCTATCTCAGCTAAAGGATTCTGAGCAGCTATTTCCATCCAGCCAGCTTCTCAATCCTTGAATAGATGCCTTCAGGGAGGCGCCGATCAATCAGCGTCTTCCCTGAGGGACAAAGCTCTCCCCCGTCAACAATTCATAGGCTTGAATGTACTTGGCGCTGGTCGCCTCAATGACCTCTGGCGGCAGGTGCGGCGGATTTGGCGAGGCTTTGCGATCCCAATTAGCTGCGAGCCAGTCACGCAGATACTGCTTGTCAAAGCTGGGCTGACTGCTGCCCGGCAGATAACCCTCGGCGGGCCAGAAGCGCGACGAGTCCGGAGTCAGTGCCTCGTCGGCTAATATGATAGTATTTGCATCTCCACTCGCCACTTGTCCGAACTCAAACTTAGTGTCGGCGATGATGATTCCGCGCTCGGCGGCATAGTCGCGAGCTCGCTCGTAAACCACCAGGGCGGTTGCGCGCAGGGCTGCCGCGTCAGTCTCCCCAAGTAATCGCACCGTATCCGCGAAGGTGATATTCTCGTCATGCGCGCCAAGGGCGGCCTTGGTGGAGGGAGTGTAGATCGGCACGGGCAGGCGCGCGGAGTTGGCCAGGCCTGCGGGCAACGCCAGACCGCAGACCGTGCCGTTGCGCTGGTATTCGGCCAGGCCCGAGCCTGCCAGATAGCCGCGAACGATGCATTCCACGGGAAACATCCGCGCCCGGCGCACCAGCATGAAGCGGCCGGCCAACTCATCGCGATAGGCGGCAAAGCGCTCGGGCAGCGCGGCGACATCGGCCGATATCAGGTGGTTGGGCACAACGTCAGCAAGCAGTTCAAACCAAAACAGCGACAGCCGGGTGAGCACCTCGCCCTTAAAGGGAATGGCGTCGGGCAGCACGTAATCGAAGGCGCTGATGCGGTCGGAAGCAACAAACAACAGTTGGTCGGGCAATCCGCAGAGTTCACTGAGATCGTAAAGATCGCGAACCTTGCCCTGCGAACTGGGTGTTATGTCGTCCCTCAGCCCCATAGCCGCCTCTCCAACAAAGGTAGTTCGATGGTAAATATCGAGCCTTCTCCCGGGGCGCTCACCACGCTGGCTCTGCCGCCATGGATCTCGGCAATCTCCTTGACCATCGCCAGCCCGATCCCCAAGCCGCCCTGCTCACGATTGCGCCCGTCGTCAACGCGGTAGAACTTCTCGAATATCTTGCCTGCGTCCTCGGTGGCGATGCCCATGCCGGTGTCTGCCACCGATATCTGGGCCATCGAGTCGTTCTTGCTAACGCGCACCGACAGCGCACCATTCGCCGGCGTATAGCGCACAGCGTTGGATATCAGATTGGCGAGCGCCTGGTGCAGCAGGTCGGGGTCGGCCAGCACGTGCACATTGGGATCAAAACGCGTCTCCAGATGCAGCCCCATGTCCTCAATCAGGGTAGTGTAGGAAAGCAGCAGCTGACCGACGTCCTTGCCAACATCTATCTCCACAGCATTCACAACCACCCGGCGGGTTTCCAGGCGTGACAGTTTGAGCTGTGCCTCCACCAGTCGCGAGAGCCGCAGTGCCTCGGAGTGCAGGGTCAGCAGATGCTCCTCGTCGGCGGGCATCACTTGGTCGATCATCGCCTCCAGCGTCGCCTGAATGGCCATCAGCGGCGTGCGCAACTCGTGGGCGATGTCCACGGTGATCTGGCGCTCGTATTTGCGGGCCTTCTCCAAAGCGTCGGCCATCTCGTCGATGGTGCGACCCAGCCGGCCGATCTCGTCGTAACCGGTAAAGCCCGTGCGGGCGTCCATTTTGTCCAGCGAATAGCTTTGCAATGTGGAGGTGATGTGCCGCAGTGGGTTGGTGACTCCGCGGGCCGAGAAGCGTCCGAGAACCGTGGCAAAAATGATCGCGACCGCCGCTCCGAGCGCCAGCGCAACGATCTCAGTCCAGGTGAACTGCACGCCCTGTCTGAGCCAGACGGCGTACAGAATGGCAACCATGATGGCCACGGTGAGCAGCGAGCACACCGCGAAGGCGATGGTCAGGCGGGTGGTGTGGGAGAAGCGATGGGAGCCGTAGCTGGAAACCGGCTCGCGGTTCAGCGTCAGCGATACCAGGTTGATGCCTTCGGTTTCCAAATTGGCAGGTGCGCTGCTGTTGGCACCATCAGGCGCGGCGGATGCGGCGGGCGCGGCACCATCATCGGGCGCGGCGGGCGCAGTGGCCTCACCGGTCACGACAGGCGCGGCGGGCGCAGTAGCATCACCGGTTACGGCGCCGAGCGCCCCGTCCTGATCCACGTCGCGCCGCTCGCCCGCCATGTCTACCTCTGACCGGACGATGTCTCAAAGCGGTAGCCCACCCCGTGTACGGTGTAGAGCCAGATGGGATGACGCGAGTCGTCACCGATCTTGGCGCGGAGGTTCTTCATATGGCTGTCGATGGTGCGCTCGTAGCCTTCAAAATCGTAGCCGAGTACCTTCTCCACAAGCTCCATGCGCGAGAATACTCGTCCGGGGGAGGTCGCCAGCGTAACCAGGAGTTTGAATTCCGACGTCGTCAGCTCCACCTCCGTGCCGCTGACGGAAACTTTATGGCCGGGGATGTCGATGTGCAGCCGCCCGAACTCCATCTGCTCGCCGCTGGTCTCGGTGCTGATGCTGGAGCGGCGCAGCAAGGCCCGCACGCGCGCCATCAGCTCGCGTGGCGAGAAGGGTTTAACCAGGTAGTCGTCGGCGCCCATCTCCAAACCGATAATCCGATCCTCAACTTCGCTTTTAGCCGTGAGCATGATCAGTGGAACGTCGGAGCGCTCGCGAATAGAGCGGCAGACCGCGTCGCCTTGCACCTTGGGCAGCATCAGATCGAGGATTACCAGCGAGAACTCCTGGCGCGCAAACTCATCGATGGCCTCCTGGCCGTCCCCCACCGCAACGACGCTGTAACGCTCGCGTTCGAGGTAGGCCACCACCGCGTCGCGGATCGCCTTCTCGTCTTCTACCAGCAAAATCCTGCGCGTTTCCTCACTCACCGGACATCGCCCCTTCCTGGCTGCCCACCTGCGGCTGGCCAGCTGCGGCTTTCTGGCTGTCCGCCTGCGGCTGCCCGTGATAGCGCACGATCTGTGCGATGATCTCCGCCGTTTCTTCAATACCAAACGTGGAGCTGGAAAGCGACAGATCATAATTTGACGCCTTACCCCAACGCCGCTCGGTGTACTGCTCGTAAAACGACAGCCGGTTGCGGTCGATGCGCTTGATGCGCGCCACGGCGTCGCCCTCGTCCAGGTTGTTGCGAGCCATCACCCGGTGCTTACGCGCCTCCCATTCGGAATGAATGAAGACGGTGAATAGATCGGGGTTGCCCTCCAGAAAATAGTCGGTCAGGTGCCCGATGATCACGCAGGGGCCCTCGCTGGCAATCTGTTTGACCGTGCGCCCCTGCACCAAAAAGAGTCGGTCGGGCAGCGGCAGCGAATCC
>JAISMZ010000212.1 GCA_031276475.1 Coriobacteriales bacterium | reverse complement strand
CGGCGACTGACGCGGTGCGAATCCGCGACCGACGGTTCAGAGAGCCTCAAAGGTGATGTTGCGCACTCTTTTGAAGCACTCTTAAAGTCCGGATGGAAGAATACAGAGGTCGTATGCCTGCCATAGAGTTCTGCGATGTCAGTTATGCCTATCAGCGCGGCGGCGCCACCGGCAATTTTCAGCACGCCCTCGTTGATGTCAACCTGACCGTCGGACGTGGCGAATTTATTGCGGTACTCGGCGCCAACGGATCGGGCAAGTCCACGCTGGCACAACAGATCAACGCTTTGTTAACACCTGACAGCGGCCGCGTTCTGGTGGCCGCCATGGACACCTCTCAGCCGGAGTTGGCCTTTGCGATCCGCTCCACAGCTGGGCTGCTGTTTCAAAATCCCGACTCTCAGATGGTGGCCAGCGTGGTGGCCGACGATGTTGCCTTTGGCCCAGAAAACCTCTGCCTGCCACACGACGGCATTGTCCAGCGCGTAGACGAGGCGTTGGAAGCCGTTAAGATGACGGCCTTTGCCGAGCGCGACCCGCACCTTCTCTCCGGTGGCCAGAAGCAACGGGTCTGCATCGCCGGACTTTTGGCCATGCAGCCGGACGTGCTGGTGTTAGATGAACCGGGGGCGATGCTTGACGCCCGAGGACGGCGGGGTATTCGCCGCGTGGTCAGCGAGCTTAACGCTGCGGGGATGACCGTCGTCCTAATCACTCATTTTATGGAGGAGGCCGCCCGTGCCGACCGCCTGGTGGTAATGGAGCGAGGCCGCGTGGTGCTTGACGGTTCGCCGCGAGATATCTTCTCCCAACGCGAGACCTTGCGCGATCTGGGCTTGGATCTGCCGTTTACCGTGCGGTTGGCCGAGGCCCTGCGCCAACGCGGCCTGGAGATGCCGGAGGTGGTCAGTCCTTCGGAGCTGCATGCTGCCGTGCTGGCAACAACACAGGGAGCACCGCCCCCTGTGTTGTTAGCGCCCCCCGTGTCGCATCCCCTGCCACAGCGCCCGTCGCATTGCCCGTCGCCGCAGGACAACCCTCTGATAACCCTGCACGATGTCAGCTTTGTTTATCCTGGCGACGGCGCAAAGCAGACAGGCACGGCGGCGCTTGAGGGCATCAATCTAAACATCGCCGAAGGTTCACTGGTTGCCCTGATTGGACACAGTGGCTCAGGCAAATCTACCCTGCTGCAGCTGATAGGCGGCCTGGAGCAGCCAGACACCGGAACAATAACAGTGGCGGGACAGGCGCTTGCCAGTCGCAAGGTGCGTGCAGAGTTGCACAGGACGATCGGCATCGCCTTTCAATACCCCGAATACCAGCTGTTTGGACGAACCGTAGCCGAGGAGGTGGGCTTTGGACCCCGCAACGCCGGGTTGTCGACAGAGGAGACCGAGGCGCGCGTTCGCGAGGCATTGGCATTGGTGGGGCTGCGCCACGAGGAGTTTGCCGAACGCTGGCCCTTCAGCCTCAGCGGCGGCGAGCGGCGGCGAGTGGCCCTGGCGGGTATCCTTGCTCAGGACGCACCGGTGCTGCTGCTCGACGAGCCGACCAACGGCCTTGACCCGCAGACCCACCGGGCGATACTTGCGCTTATCGCCCGTCTGCATCAACAGGGGCGAACCATCGTCTTGGTGGCCCACGACATGGACGATGTTGCCGCGCTGGCCGAGCGCGTCGTAGTGCTGAACACAGGACAGGTCTTGCTGGACGGCCCACCCGCGCAGGTCTTTGTGCGCTACGACGAGTTGCGGGCGGTGAACCTCGACGTGCCTCAACCCACAGCTTTTGCTCGTAAACTGGGTTTGGCTCAGCTGCCGCTGACTTTGGAGGCCTTGGCGGATGCACTCGCAGACAAGGCGACACAACGATGAGCCTGCGCGTGGTTATAGGGCAGTACTATCCGGCGGACTCGGTCGTCCACCGCCTTGACCCGCGCATCAAGCTGACCTTGCTGCTGGCCTGGTTCGCGCTGGCCTTCGTGGCCGACTCGCTTGCCGGCCTGGGCCTGCTGTTGGCGTTGCTATTCGTGACGATGTTGGCCAGCCGTATCCCAGCACGCGTGCAGTTAAAAGCTCTGGCGCCGCTGCTTTTCTTACTGCTCTTCCCCTTGATCTTTAACATCCTCTTCATCACAACCGGCGATGTGCTGGCAAGCGTCGGGCCGTTAACGATCAGCAGCGACGGTGTCTACCGCGCGATCTTCATGACGCTCAGATTGTTGCTGCTCTTCTCCACAGCGGTTCTTTTAACGCTCAGCACCTCGGCCATAGCGCTTTGCGACGCACTGGCAAGCATGTTGGCGCCCTTCAGACGCTTTGGCCTACCCGCCTTTGAGATTGCCATGATGGCCGCCATTGCGATGCGCTTCCTGCCGGTTTTAACACAGACTTATGAGCATATCCGTAGAGCCCATCTGGCCCGCGGCTCAAAGCTGGGCCAGGGCGCCCCCCTGGCGCGGCTACGGGCGCTGGCCCCCGTATTGGTGGCGCTTCTTGCTCAGTCCTTTCGCATGGCCGAGGAGTTGGCAAACGCCATGGAAAGTCGCTGCTATAATGGTGCCGAACGCACGCATTACCACGTTTTGGCCATCCGGCGCCGAGACGTCATCTCCCTGATTATAATGCTAATCATCTTAGGTATCTTGGTGGCGCTGAGATTTTACGTGAACGTCGGTTATTAGGAAGGGGGTGCGGCCGGAAGTTCAGTCGTGGGCGAGTCGAGATCCGGCTGCGCGGGTTGGGCGACGGGCGGCTGCGCAGTGGGCGGCTGCGCGGGTTGGGCGACGGGTGGCTGGGCGGCTGGCGGTTGCGCGGGTTGGGCGACGGGTGGCTGGGCGGCTGGCGGTTGCGCGGGTTGGGCGACGGGTGGCTGGGCGGCTGGCGGCTGCGCGGGTTGTGTGGCTGGCGGCTGTGACGACCCTGAAGATACGACCAGCGGCTGCACCAGAGGCGCAGCCGACGGCTGTAGTGCCCCCCGTCGCTTGACCGC
>JAISMZ010000145.1 GCA_031276475.1 Coriobacteriales bacterium | reverse complement strand
GTGCTCTTCCGATCTTGATTCCTGTCAGTACCGGCGGGCGAGCGCGGCGAGGTGCTGGTGCCGGCCGCAGATCAGCTGATCATCAGGGTGGGGAATGATGAGGTGCTGATGCGCCTGCCGCAGGGCCTGTTGGAACTGAATCAGAAAAATGTGGAGAAGGGGCGGCGTCATGCTGATCGTTGAGACGCTCTCGGTGTTTCCCCAGATGTTTGAGCCGGCGATGAGCATCTCCATCGTCGGGCGCGCTCGCGCGGCCGGCCTGTTGGAGTTTTATGCTCACGACCTGCGCCGCTGGACCGCCGACCGCCATCGCAGCACCGACGACGAGATCTATGGCGGCGGCGCGGGCCAGCTGATGCTACCGGAGCCGATCTTTGCGGCGCTCGATGATTTGCTGGGGGCGTCGGCAGGGGCGTCGGCTACTACTGACAGCGCGGCGAGCGACGGCACGACTGGCGCGGGCGGCACGACTGGCGCGGGCCGTCCTTCTCAACAGCTGATCTTCTTTGCGCCTCATGGGGAGCCTTTCAGTCAACGGATTGCCGAACAGCTGGCCTCTGAGCATCATCTGATCATGGTCTGCGGGCGTTACGAGGGTTTTGATGAGCGGGTCTTTAGCCGCGCGGATCGCATCATCTCGCTGGGGGACTATGTTTTAACCGGCGGCGAGCTGGCGGCGATGTGCGTTACCGATGCCGTCTGCCGTTTGCTGCCGGGGGCGCTGGGCGATGAGCAGTCAAATCTTGACGAGTCCTTCTGCGCGAGCGGGCTTTTGGAATACCCGCAGTACACGCGGCCTGCCGTCTGCCGGGGGCTTGCGGTGCCAGAGGTACTTTTGTCGGGTAATCATGCCCGGATAGCCGCCTGGCGGCGCGAACAGTCTATAATCAGGACAGCACGATTGCGCCCCGATCTGTTGGCGGCGGCTGATCTGTCGTCCGCGGAGCGCGAGCTGGCCGAGTCGCTGGCTGCGGCGCCGGCTGCGGCGCGGGACAAGATGCCGTGCGAGCGGGCGCGAATGACACAAGGAGGAGAAGGACGGACTGATGACATTTCAGGAGATTATTCTTAAACTGCAACAATATTGGGCCGAGCGGGGCTGCGTCGTCTTGCAGCCCTACGACCAGGAGGTGGGAGCTGGTACCTTTCATCCGGCGACGACCTTGCGCTCTCTGGGACCAGGGGTCTGGAACACCGCCTACGTGCAGCCCTCGCGCCGCCCCACCGACGGCCGTTATGGTAAGAATCCTAACCGCCTGCAGCACTACTATCAGTTTCAGGTGCTGCTCAAGCCCTCGCCGGATGATATTCAGGAGCTCTACCTCGATTCGCTGCGGGCGATAGGCATTGAGCCGGCTCATCATGACGTGCGTTTTGTAGAGGATGATTGGGAGTCGCCCACGCTGGGCGCCTGGGGGCTGGGCTGGGAGGTCTGGCTGAACGGCATGGAGGTTACCCAGTTCACCTACTTTCAACAGGTGGGCGGCATTGAGTGCAGGCCGGTGCCGGGGGAGATAACCTACGGCCTGGAGCGCCTGGCGATGTATATCCAGGGGGTCGATTCGGTCTACGACATCGTCTGGAGTCAAGGGGAGGCGAATCGAATCTTTACCTACGGTGATGTCTTTCTGGCAAATGAGCAGCAGTTTTCGGCCTACAACTTTGAGGTAGCGGATACGGAGTTGCTCTTCTCTCATTTTGACCATTACGAGCGTGAGTGCGGACGGGCTCTGGAGGCAGGCCTGCCACTGCCGGCCTACGACTGCGTTCTTAAGTGCTCGCACGCTTTTAACCTGCTCGACGCTCGCGGGGCGATAAGTGCCACCGAGCGGATGGGCTACATCCTGCGCGTGCGGGCGATTGCCAAGGCCTGCTGCGAGGCTTACCTGGCGTCTGTCACGACTGCGGCCGCCAGCCACGACGACGCCCCCGCCCCTGCGGCCACCAGCCACGACGCCCCTGCGGCCGCCAGCCGTGACGGCAGTCAGGCTGCCCACGCCACGCCATCCTCCACAGCTTTGGGGCCTGTTCCCACCGCGCCGGCCACCCTGGTTTTAGAGATTGGCACCGAGGAGATTCCCTCCACGCCGCTGTACAGGGCCACCGATCAGCTTGCCGCGCTGGCCGAGGCAGCGCTGGCCGAGGTTCGCGTCGCGCACGGAGAGATTACGGTTCGTTCCACGCCGCGGCGGCTGATTTTGGAGGTTCGTCGCGTGGCTCCGCAGAGCACGCCGCTGGTGCAGAAGTCGCGCGGACCTGCGGTGGCGGTGGCCTTTGACGCGCAGGGCAACCCCACCGCCGCCGCTGAAGGGTTCGCCCGCGGCAAGGGCGTTGCGGTGCGCGACCTAGTGCGTGAGAAGGAGGGTGCCAACGAGTATGTCTATGCCTTTGTTGAGCAGTTGGCCCGGCGCACCGAGACGCTGCTGCCGGAGTTGCTCGGCAACCTGATAGCGCGCTTGAGCTGGCCAAAGTCGCAGCGCTGGGGCACGGGCGAGGCGAGTTTTGTGCGACCGGTACGCTGGCTTTTGGCGCTGTGGGGGCAGCGTCTGATACCGGTGCAGTTTGCCGGTCTGGTAGCGGGACGCCACAGTTGGGGGCATCGACTGCTGGCCAACCACGCCCTGGAGGTGACTTCGGCCGACGAGCTTTCCAGCGTTCACAGTGCGGCCTGGGTGATTGCCGCGGCCAGCATTCGCGCCGCCCACATCAGGGCGCAGATTCAAGGCATCGAGGAGAAAACAGGCCTCAGTGCCCACGTTCCCGCCGAGATCCTCGCTGAGGTGGTCAATCTGGTGGAGTTCCCCACGACCCTGCTCGGCAGCTTTGACGCTGAGTTTTTGGAGGTGCCACGCGAGATAATCACTGACGCGATGCTCAAACATCAGCGCTACTTTCCGCTCTATAACGCCGATGGCTCGCTTTCTAACCAGTTCCTGGTGGTCTCCAACGGCTCGCCGTCCTACAACTCAGCTATCGTCGCCGGGCACGAGCGGGTGGTCCGCCCGCGCCTGGCCGACGCTGCCTTCTTCTACCGCGAGGATCTTAAGCGGCCCCTGGAGAGTTATGTTAATGATTTGCAGAAGGTTGTCTTTCACGAGAAACTCGGTTCGCTGTACCTCAAGACCCAACGCATCGCCTTTCTTGCCGAGCGCGCCGCCGTGCAACTGGGCGTTCCCGAGCAGCTCGCGGCTGAGATGCGCCGGGCGGCCTGGCTGGCCAAGGCCGATCTGGTTTGTTCGGCAGTGGTGGAGTTTCCCAAACTCCAGGGCATAATGGGAAGCTATTATGCCCTTGCGGAAGGCGACAGCCCGGCCGTGGCGCAGGCGATTGCCGAACACTACCGTCCGCGCTTTGCCGGCGATGAGCTGCCGGCGACAGCGGTGGGCTGCGTCGTTGCCCTGGCGGACAAGATTGACAGCATCTGCGGCATCTTTGCCGTCGGTCAAGGCCCCACCGGCTCCTCCGACCCCTTTGCGCTCAGACGCGCGGCGATTGGCGTGATCAACATCTTGCTGGCCGGGGTGGCTTCAGCTGTGGAGGAGGACGGTGCAGCCATAGCCGAGGCCGTCGTGGCGGACGGGGCTGAAGTTGTCGCGCCAGCCGTCGCCCCGGAGGCCGCCCCGGAGGCCGTCACGCCCGTCGCAGCTGAGGCCGTCGCGGCTGAGGCCGTCGCGGCGGATGTGACTGGGGCACCGTCGTCCTTATCCACACTTTCTTTGACCGGACTGATTGACGATGCCTTATTGGCCTTGGAGGTGGTGGTCTCCAACCGCGAGGCGGTGCGCCAGCAGGTGCATGATTTCTTTGCCACGCGGCTGGAAGTCATCGCTCGCGAGCGCGGTTTTGCCGCCGACGCCGTACAGGCGGTTTTGGCCACCGGCGCTGTTCAGCCGGCCGATGTCATCGCTCGTCTGGACGCGCTGACGCAGGCCCGCGCACATGCGCCTGAGCTGTTTGCCAACCTGGCAACTGCCTACGCTCGCGCCAACAATCTGCGCGACCCCGGGCTAGACGGCGCGATTGACGAGGAGCTGCTCGGTGCTCCCGAGCGGGCCCTGTACGAGGCGACGCTCAAAGTCGCTGAAGGGGTGAATGAGGCAACACGGCGCGGCCAATACGCTCACGCCCTGGAGTTTCTGGCCTCGTTGCGCGGGCCGATCGACCGCTTTTTTGAGGAAGTCCTGATCATGTCCGAAGATGAACGCCTGCGTCGCAACCGTCTGTTGCTGCTGGACGCCTTTACAGCGGTCTTCAACGACATCGCCGACTTTTCCAGGTTGGCGCCGCATTAGGCACTGCTATAATCTTCAGCTATCAGTAAGGAGGACTTTGCGGGCTTGCCGATGGATGATATCAGTTTATTACATGCTGCTGTTTTGGCTGCGGTTGCCTTTGCGGCGACCTTTGTTCTGGTGCCGCCGAGTATCCGCCTGGCGCAGCGGTTGAACGCCATCGATTACCCCGGCCCGCGGCGGATCAACACTCAGCCGATGCCGCGATTGGGTGGCCTGGCTCTGTTTGGTGGGCTGATTATTTCTGTAGGCTTTGAGCTTGTGGGCGAGATCGTCTTTGGCTGGAGCGGCTTTTACAGCAATAGCGGCCACCTGGTGATCAACTACCCCGGTGTTGTCCTGGGCCTCGCGGTGATGGTGCTGGTGGGTGCCATCGATGACGTTCATCAGCTTTCGCCGGTCCTCAAGTTTGCCGGTCAGATCATCGCCGCCATCATCATCGTGATGGCCGGTGTTCAACTGGATCAGATAAAAAACCCCTTTGGCGCTGGCTTTCTCTACCTCGGATGGCTTGATTATCCACTGACGGTGCTTTATCTGGTGGCCTTTGCCAATATTATTAATTTGATTGACGGTATGGATGGTCTGGCTGCGGGCATCACCGCTATCTCGGCGATAGCGATGCTGGTGCTGGCGTTTACGCGTGGGCGCCTGGAGGTTG
>JAISMZ010000035.1 GCA_031276475.1 Coriobacteriales bacterium | reverse complement strand
CCCGTCCCCTTTGTGTCCCCGTCCCGTCCCCCTTGTGTCCCCCTTTGTGCTACAGTATGCAAACAGTTAAATTTCTACAACAAGGAGGTTCATGATGCCGAGAAAGACTCCCGACCCTGCCCAGGCGCCGGCCAAGGCTCCGGCCAAAACCGCCGCCAAGACCCCGGCCCGCGGCCGCAGTGTTGCCAGCAGCGCCGCCAAAACGGGCGCGCCTAAAGCTCCGGCCCCGGTTCCTACTCCGCCCACCAACCACAAGCTGACCAATCAGGCGGGCATCCCCGTCCCAGATAACACCGATTCCATTACCGTTGGCCCGCGCGGCCCGATTCTGATGCAGGATGTCTGGCTGCAGGAAAAGCTTGCGCATTTTGACCGCGAGGTTATCCCTGAGCGCCGGATGCACGCCAAGGGTTCGGGCGCGTTTGGCACCTTTACCGTTACCCACGATATTTCCAAGTACACGAGTGCTGCGTTGTTCTCCAAAAAGGGCAAGGTGACGCCGGTGTTTACGCGCTTTTCCACCGTTGCTGGAGAGCGTGGCGCGGCCGACGCCGAGCGCGATATTCGCGGCTTTGCCGTGAAGTTCTACACCGAAGAAGGCAACTGGGACCTGGTGGGCAACAACACGCCAGTCTTCTTCATTCGCGATCCGCATAAGTTCCCCGACCTTAACCATGCCGTTAAGCGCGACCCCAAGACCAATATGCGCTCCGCCCAGAACAACTGGGATTACTGGAGCTCGCTGCCGGAGGCGCTGCATCAGGTGACCATCACGATGTCTGACCGCGGCCTGCCGGTGGGGTATCGCAACATGCACGGCTTTGGCTCGCACACCTTTTCCTTTATCAACAAGAAAAAGGAGTTGGTCTGGGTCAAGTTTCACTGGGTCAGCCAGCAGCCGATCCTCAACTGGACCGACGCCGAGGCCGCCGAGGTCATCGCCCGTGACCGCGAAAGCTCACAGCACGACCTGTTTAACGCCATCGAGCGCAAGGATTATCCGCGCTGGCAGCTGAACATCCAGATCATGACCCAGGAGCAGGCCGCCGTGCATCCCGAGAATCCCTTTGACATCACCAAGACCTGGAGTCATAAGGACTATCCGCTGATTCCCGTGGGCATGCTCGAGCTGAATAAGAACCCTGAGAATTATTTTGCGGAGGTTGAGCAGGCCGCCTTTAACCCCGCGCATATCGTGCCCGGCATCTCCTATTCGCCCGACAAGCTGTTGCAGGGTCGACTGTTCTCCTACGGAGACGCCCACCGCTATCGCCTGGGCGTGAACCACGAGTTAATTCCCGTAAATAAACCGGTGGTGCCCGTGCACTCCTACCATCGCGACGGTCTGATGCGCGTGGATTCCAACTATGGTGCGACCAAGGGCTACACGCCCAACTCGATTGGTGAGTGGGTGGAGCAGACCGACTACAGCGGCTACATCGACCCCGAGCTGGAATGGAAGGGCGCCGTCGGCCGCTATTCGCAATATGATGGCGACGACCCCTATAAGCAGCCCGGCGATCTCTGGCGTCTGATTGCTCCCGACAAGAAGGATCTGCTTATTGAGAATACCGCGCGCAACTTTGCCGACGTTACGACGAATGTCAAGCTGCGGCATTGCGCCCACTGCTACCTTGCCGACCCGGATTATGGCAAGGCTCTGGCTGAAGCCGCCGGTCTGGATCTGAAGGAGGTCAAGCGTCTGGCGCGCCTGCCGCTGGCCAAACGCCTGGCCCAGACGGCCACCAAATAGGGAAGGCCGCGACGTGGCGGTCGCCAACAGTGCCTCCTCGAGGTCACTGGCCGCCACGCAGCAGGCCGAAAGCAGTGCTCTTCCTGGGCGCTGGCTTTCGCCCCTTCCCTAAACCTCCAACTGCTGATAGGTATCAAACTCTCGGGTGATCGCCTCGGAGGGCGGGCGGGTCAGCAGGCTGACCACGACGATCGCAATCAGGCTGACGATGAAGGCCGGCAGCAGCTCATAAATTGCCCAGATGCCACCAAAGGGCTTGATAAGCTCGTGCCAGATGAAGACCGTAGCCCCTCCACAGACCATACCTGCCAGGGCTCCTGGCAGATTGGTGCTCCGCCAGAACAGCGACATCAACCTCAGCGGGCCAAAGGTTGCGCCAAAGCCGGCCCAAGCATAGCTGACAACGCGAAAGATAGAGGAGCTCTCGTCGGCGGCGATGAAGATGCCAAAGAGCAGCAGCGCCGACATCGTGATGCGGCTCATCCACATCACCTGTTTTTCGGTCGCGTCGCGCTTCAGCAGGCCCTTAAAGAGGTTCTGGGCGATGGCCGAGGAGGCGATCAGCATATAGGAGTCGGCCGAGCTCATCGTTGCGGCAAAGATGCCGGAGAGCATGATGCCGGCGATAAAGGCGGGCAGCAGCATGGTCGCCAGCATGATAAAGATGCCTTCCGCCTCGCCGGCGGTGAGCAGAGCGTCGGGCATCAGCGCACGGCCGACCAGGCCGATGCAGACCGCCGCGCCCAGCGAGATGACGCACCAGGTGGTGGCGATGCGACGGGCACTTTTTATCTCGGCGGATTTGCGAATCGCCATGAAGCGCAGCAGCACCTGAGGCATGCCAAAGTAGCCCAGGCCCCAGGCCAATGTGGAGAGGATGACCAGAAAACCGTAGTCGCCGGGCTCATCCCACAAGGGACTGCCGCTGGCAGGGTCAATCTGCTGGGTCGCTAACACCGAGCCGTCGGCCTGGGCGACTTCCAGCGTCAGGGGCGTCGCCGACTGCACGAGCGAACCGAAGCCGGGTACACTCTGAATAAAGACCGCGACATTCTCCACACCGGCAATCGCGATAAGCGAGCCGGCCAAAACGACGATCAGCGCGATGAACATCACGATGCCCTGAAGAAAATCGCTGGC
>JAISMZ010000251.1 GCA_031276475.1 Coriobacteriales bacterium | reverse complement strand
ACCGTCCCTCTGTGTCGGCTCCTGTGTCGCCAGGAAAGAACCGTCCCTCTGTGTCGGCCGTACGGCAGCCTCGGCAACACCGTCTGCTGCCCGCCCGGCCGCTCCGGTATTGCCGGCTTCAATCCGTCCGGCGCTCTCGCCGCTGACGCCGGCCCTGGCCGCCGCTTTCTTCGTTGCGGCCGGCACGGCGCTGCTTATCTATCGTGGCCTGATGCCCGCCCAGGGCTGGCTGCTGCCCGGCGTTTTGGCAGCTGTAGTGCTGTTGTTTGCAACCCTGCGCTGGTTGCGGCGCTTTGCCCTGCGCGTCGCTGCGCTAACACTGGCAGCGGCTCTGGCAGCGGCGGGTACGGCCACGCAGTTCTACGCCGATGTCGCCGCCGATGCCGAGGCCCTGGCCGGCAGTCAGGGTACCCGTGGCGTCCTGCGCGTTAACTCCGACGCCACCATCAGCGTCTACGGTGCCTACAGCACCGCCGAGCTGCTCTGCGGCGATGGGCGGCGGGCCCAGGTGCGCCTGAACTGGGCCCAGGACGAAACACCCGCCGCCCTGGGCAGCACCCTGGAGGCAACCTTTGACTTCAGCGCTCTGCGCGAGGCCGATGAGATGCTCTTCTGTCAGGGGATCTGCGGCTCGGTGCGCCTGACGCAGCACGGCGAGCCGCGCTTTGCCAACGATATCCCCGGAGCGATCGCGGCGTTTCGAGCGCAGCGCACGCAATACCTGGCAGCGATGGGCGGCGTAGGAGCGGCGCTGAACAGCGCGATGTTGCTCGGCGACCGTCAGCGCCTCAGCGAGGATCCCGCCTATCAGGATTTCAAGGTCACCGGCCTCACCCATCTGATAGCGGTTTCTGGCAGCCACCTGGCGGTAATCGCGGCACTGCTCAGTTGGCTGCTGCGCCGTCTGCCCATCGCCCGGGTGGTCTCCTTTGCCGCGCTGGTTGCAACCTTAAGCGCCTATGTAATACTCACGGCCTGTCAGCCCTCGGCCATCCGTGCCGCGATCATGGTCTTTTGCGGCTCGCTCTCGCTGCTCGGCGGACGTCGGGCACACTCACCTTCGGCCCTGGTACTGGCGGCGACGGGGATGATACTGGTGTCGCCGGCCAATGCCTTCTCCTTAGGGTTTTGGCTCTCGGTCTTCTCGGTGTTGGGCCTGGTGCTGTTCACGCCGCTGGTCAGCGATTGGCTGCTGGCGCTCTTTGGCGGCCTGCGAAGCCTGCCGCGCCTGCTACGCCGTCCCACCAACACGCTCCTTGAGCTGGTGGCCTTAACGCTTACCGCCCAGCTGGCGGTCCAGCCCCTGAGCACTCCCTTCTTCGCGATGATCTCCTGCATCAGCCCTCTGGCCAATCTGGCGGCCGCGCCGTTGATGACGTTGATGGTCGGGGCTGGCATCGTCTTGTTCTGTTTGCCGCTGCCACTGCTCGAGCTGCTCCAGCCGCTGGTCGCCCTGCTCAACGGCCTTGGCGACCTGCTGGTCGCGATCACCGCCGTCTTGGCCCGCCTGCCATTTGCCTCGGTGCCGGCGACCGTGGAGCTGGTGCCTGCCCTGCTGGGGGCTTTGGCGGCCGCTTCTCTGCTTTACCTGCTCTGGCCACGGGCGACGGCCGCACGGGCGCGAGGCCTGGCCGCGGTCGCGCTGGTCGCACTGCTGGCGCTTCAGGTGGTCGCGCCGCGGATGACGCCGCCCTCGCTGGTGATGATGGACATCGGCCAGGGTGACGCCCTTTTAATTCGCGACGGGCCGCGAAGCGTACTCATCGATACCGGTCCGAGCGACT
This sequence comes from Coriobacteriales bacterium, assembly GCA_031276475.1. Taxonomy (GTDB): domain Bacteria; phylum Actinomycetota; class Coriobacteriia; order Coriobacteriales; family UBA8131; genus JAISMZ01. The sequence continues at coordinate 3,248 of JAISMZ010000251.1, read as the reverse complement.
CGGCCCTGCTCCACGCCCTGGCCCGCGCCGGCGTCACCCGCCTGGACTGCGTCGTCATCACCCACCTGGACAGCGACCACTGCGGCGCTTTGGACGCCCTGCTTGGCACCGTGATAGTTGGCGAGGTGGTCTTTGCCCGCGGCCTTCTCGGTGCTGGACTGAATGACGAGGTGTTTGGTACTGCTGGCGAGCTGGTGGGCACCGAGGGCCTGCGGGAGCTGGGTGCCGGCGACCGGCTGTCCTTAAGCGGGCGGCTTTGGGCCGAGACGCTCTGGCCCGAGGCTTTGGCGCAGGAGGGCGGCAACGAGGAGAGCGTCTGTATGCTGCTGCACTACGACGCACAGAAGGACGGCATTGACGAGGCCAGCGTCCTGCTCACCGGCGACGCCGAGGCGCCCGAGCTGCAACAGATGATCGCCAACGGCAGCCTGGCGCAACGGCAGATAGACATCATCAAGGTCGGCCATCACGGCAGCAACGATTCCCTGCGCCCCGAGCAGCTGCAAGAGCTTGCACCGCAACTGGCCCTGATCAGCGCCGGTGCCAACAACCGCTATGGACATCCCACAGCCGGCACTCTGACGGCGCTGGCCGACGCCGATGTGCCGGTCTTGCGCACCGACACTAACGGCGACGTTACGGTGGACTTTAACGCCAGCGGATTCAGCGTGCGCTGTGCTACCATAAGCGAATGAGCGATACGAGCAAAAAACCACCGTTGCTGCCCGCCTACCTGTTCCTCGGTGACGACGAGCTTAAGAAGAAGGTGCTGCTGGAACGCCTGACCAAACGGCTTTCTGCCGAGGGCGACCTGAGCTTTGACTCCGTCAGCTTTGACGCCACCACCTTTAAGGACACGGAGCGCTTCTACGACGCCTGCAACACGTTGCCCTTCATGTCACCGCTGCGCCTGGTAACCGTTAAAGCCGTGGATAAGGCCGTCAAGCCGCTGACCGAGGCGATCATCAGCTACCTAAAAGCCCCGGCCGAAAGCACCGTGTTGGTGCTGACGGCCGAGAAGCTGGCCAAAAACGCCCGCCTGCTCACCGCGCTGCGGGCGATCTCTGAGAAGGCCGTGGTTGATGCCGCCACAAAGAAGCGCAGCGAACTGCCCCAGATGGTCCGCTCGCTGGCCAAGGGTAGGGGAGTGACGATGGGCGGCGAGGCAGCCACGGAGCTGATCAATCGCGTGGGCACCTCCACGGTCGCCCTGGACAAGGAGCTTGAGAAGCTGGCATCATTCGCCTTTGCCAGCGGCCGTAGCTCTCTGGAGCGCGAAGACGTGCGGGCCCTGGTGGAGCGCAGCGCCGAGATAAGCCCTTGGGATTTTGTCGAGGCGGTCTTTTCCGGATCGCTCGCGCAGGCCCTGGTGGTGCGCCAGCGCCTGATAGCCGAAAAGCCGCATGCCCTGCTGGCACTGAGCGTGATGCGGTTGCGCGAGCTGCTGGCGGCGCGAGCCCTGCTAGACCGCGGTCGCGTTGATCTGGCCACAGCCTTAAAGCGCCCGGACTGGCAGGTCAGGCGTCTGCGCGCAACGGCCGAGCGCTTTAAAGCTGCAAAGCTGCGCGAACTGCTGATCTATGCCGCCGACTGCGACCGCCAGATGAAGTCTGGCAGCGACCCGGAGTTAGCTTTGGAGAAGTTCGTAGCCGCCGCCTGCGGTTTTTGAGCGGTTCGTAGTCGCCACCTGTGGGTTCTAAGCGGTTCGTAGCCGCCACCTGCGGCGCTGAGCGACCGGGCAGTTAATAGCTATAGAGACAAGCAATTTACGGGGCGGAGATTGCCGCCCTCCTCCAGAGCTGATCATTCTTCTCTGTTGCCGGGCATCATCACCAAAAAGACCAACCCGAGGATGAACAACAAGGTGACCGAGAGTATGCCCCAGCTGGGGTTGCCGGTGAGGTAGGTGAAGCTGCTGACCAGGAAGGTGCCGAGGATGGCTGCGTATTTGCCGAAGATGTCAAAGAAGCCGTAATATTCGTTGGCCCGCTGAGGCGGGATCAGCCGCCCAAAGTAGGAGCGGGAAAGCGCCTGGATGCCGCCTTGGAAAAGCCCCACGGCGATTGCCAGTATCCAGAACTCGCGGGCGCTTTTGAGGAAGAAGGCAGCAAACAGGGTGATCAGGGCATAGGCGCAGACGCTGACGATCAGCAGTGAGCGTGTGTTGAAGCGCCGGGCCAGCCTGCCAAACATCAGCGCTGCCGGAAAGGCCACCACCTGGGTGACCACCAGGGCCAGCACCAGCTGCATGCTGTCGATGCCAAGATCGGTGCCAAAGCTGGTGGCCATCTTGATGATCGTATGCACGCCGTCGATGTAGCAGAAAAACGCTAATAAAAACAGCAAAATCCGTCGGTCCGACACGATCCGGCGTATCGTGGCAACCAGGCCGACCAGGGCCTTGCGCATCTCGTGCGACTCGGTGGGCTTAAAGTGCGTCTGATGGACGTTTTTTATCAGCGGCAGCGTAAAGACTAGCCACCAGGCGGCGGTGATGATGAAGCTGAGCTTGATGCCCAACTCGGTGCTGATGCCGATTGCCTCTCCGGCAAAGATCAGCGCGATGCAGGCCAGAAAGGGGATAAGCGAGCCGATGTAGCCCCAGGCGTAGCCCTTTGAGGAGACGGAGTCGTAGTTTTTGGGCTCCGTGACGTCAACCAGGAAGGCGTCGTAGAAGACCATCGAGCCGTTCAGGCCGACCGACGCGACGATGTAGATCGCCAGGAAGGGCAGCGCCGTAGAAGGGATGCCAAGCGCCAGGCAGGCGACGATACCGGTGCCGGCGGCACCGATGAAGAACTTCTTCTTGTTCTTGCGGTAGTCGGCCAGAGAGCCCAAAAAGGGCATCAGTAGGGCCACTATCAGCGCCGCGATCGTTTCGGCCAGCCCCCATTCGACCACCGTTGAGCCCTCCGAGAGGGTGCTGTAATAAATCGGCAGCACCGCCGTGGCAAACATCACAAAGGCGGAGTTCCCCACATCGTAGACGACCCAGCTCCATTCCCGCCGGCTCATCCGGTTTGCAGCCACCCGGTTTGCGGTCATCTATCTCCTATCCTCCTGTAATACCCATACCTTTCTATAATAAACGTTGAGCATCAGAATGGGAACAATGGCAGGTAAAATCTTTGGAAGATGGTTGATTGCCAGCCGAACCGCAACGCCATTGCACTGAGTCTGGCAAGGCCGTGCGCAAGCCCCCTTCGTCTTTCTCCTTAATGCCCTTCTCCTTGAATTAAAAAAAAGAA
>JAISMZ010000235.1 GCA_031276475.1 Coriobacteriales bacterium | reverse complement strand
CTGGGCTGAAGTTGTGCTGGCCGACGCGACCAACGGCGTGGTCTATGCCTGCGACAAATGCTTGGACAACCCCGATTTTGCCGATAAGGGCGGTGGCGGTGACGTTTACAGCTATGCGTTTTCCCGCGATGGCACTGCGGTCAAGCTGGATTCCAGCCTCTCGTATGGGGCAAACCCGTCGGCCCTGGTGCTGAGTGCCGACGGCAACTTTTTGGGCACCGCCATCGCCGGTGGTGGCGGCACTGCCACCGTACTGAAGACCAATGAGAAGGGTCTGCTGGAGGTCGGTTTCTGCTATTCTGAACGCTCATTTGTGTTACGTCAGATTGAACACGATGGCAGCGTCGGCGCGGTGAGCGATCGCTACCTGCTAAACCCCGACGGAGTCCCCTCGGCACCCTGCGACGTTAAACGGGCACCGAGCGGCGAGTTCTTCCTGCTCTGCGACCGCGACGCCAGCACGCTTTATTCGTTTAAGCTGCGGCCCGAAAGCGGCGAGCTCTACCTGGGCGCCGATCCCTTTGTGGAGCCGGACGGCTCGCGCGCAAGCCGCTGCGTCTTTCATCCCACGGGGCCCTGGGCCTATGCCAGTTCCGCCGATCTGCCGCAACTGCTGGCGCTGTCCTATGAAGAGAACGGCGCACTCACACAGACGCAAAACGTCGCGCCGATAGAGCGCCCGGAGATGTACGATGCGCGCTCAGACGACTACCGCTACACGCAGGACTTCCTCTGCGCCAGCGCTGACGGTCGCTTTGTCTACTGCGGAGCCCGCCTGTCCAAGGGCATCAACAGCGAATACGAGCTGGTCGCCGTGTTTTCGGTGGACGCTCAAAGCGGCCTGCTGACACCGCTGCAATACTACTTTTTAGAAAACGCCCAGGGTGCCTGCGCTGCGGCACTGTCGCCCGATGGCCGCTGGCTGGTTGTCGCCTGCCGCTACAGCTGCGAGCTTTTAACCCTGCGCGTTGCCGATGATGGCAGGCTCGAGCTGCACGACCGCTACTCCGTGGCCACACCGTCAAGTATCTGTTGGTATAAACACGAGTGACAAGACCCTGCGCGGGCGCTTCCTTACCCGCGGGGTCGCACCCAGTCCAGATAGGTCTGTGCGTCGGCGAGGCTGACGTCGCGCAGCAGCGTTGTGGTGCCGCCGACGCCTGCCGCGGTGCGCGCGACAATGGAGGCGACGCCGGAAAGCCGCTGCAGGGGGTTTTGGCGAATTTCCGCCCACTGGATCTTCTGGCGAAAGATGAAGCTGGTAACGACACCGTAGCCTCCTTTTTTTATCACCAACTGAGCGCCCTGATAATTGTAGGCGGCGTGGCGATACCAAAGCAGGGCTGCGCCAGTTGCAAACGCAAATTCTGCCGCGAACAGGGTCCAGAGGCTGGCGCTCAGGGGCAGCGCGATGTCTGCGGGCGCAAGAGGCGCGATCAGCAGCGTTTGAACAGGGAGCAAGGCCGTCAGCGTCACCAGACAGGGAAGCAGGACGAAGCGACCGAGTGCTCGGTGCCGGGCTTTACGTGGAAGTGGTTTTAAGCTTACGCCCTCAAGGCGAACGGCATATTCCGGCAGCAGCTGGGCCAACAGCGCATCGACCTTCTTCATTTTGATGAAGGGGTGTATCAGCAGGCCGGCGGCATTGTTGTCCCTGGCTGCGGCCTGCCCATCAGTTGCCTGGGCGGTGTCGATGGTCCTGAGGCGGATTTGAGCATAGCCGATGCAGCGGCGGATGAAGCCCTGGCTTACTTCCAGGGACTGAATGCGGCCGATTGCCACTCCCCGGTACTGGCGGGTCAGCAGGCCGTGTTCCAGCTCGATGCGGCCACCACGGCGGCGGACTTTAAAACCGCCATAGCTGACCATCGTGGCCACTGTTGAAGCCACAAAGGTCAGTGCGACAAGCACCACGACGACAACGAGTATCACAGAGGCCGGCAGTTGCTGGAGGATCTCCCAAAAACGCTGCCAGATATGCAAGTCCTGGGTAATTGAACGGATAAGCTCAAAGACCTGTGCCAGGGCGCCGATGATCACGAATAATATTACAACATTATAATCGCTAGAAAGGGATGTTAGCATCAGCTCCCTGGCTGTTAAACCGTACTGATACTCAACCGGCGCCTGCTCAACGTAGCTGCCGGCGAGCAGACCATGGATGTCTGAGAGGCTCTGGCCGATATCCTCGACAAACCTGTCGGCGGCGGTGGCGGCGGCGGGCGAGGCAGCGGCGCCGAGGGCGGTGGTGGCAGGAGCTGCGACGGCGGGAGCGGGTGCGGGCGAGGTGGCGCCGAGGGCGGCTGTGCCGGCGGTGGCGGCTGCGGGCGAGGCAGCGGCGCCAGGGGCGGCCGGAGCGGCGGCGGGGGCGCGGGTGGCCGGAGCGGCGGCGGCGCGGGTGGCCGGAGCGGCGGCGGCGGTCTGCTTACGCCTGAAGACCTCAGCCCGCAAAGCCTCGGCCTCGGCAAGCCTCAGGGCCGGAATGGTAACACCGGTGTTGCTGGCGCCACCGGCCGTCTCAATCTTTAAGCTAACGATACCCGCGATGCGCTCAATCAGGCCGGCCCGGTAATCGATGGACTGCACGCGAGCAAAGGGAATGTGCACCTGTTTGCGAAAAACAAGCCCGGAATAGACACTGATCTCGGCCAAGCCAATCTCCCAGGAAAAGCGCAGATAATAGATCAGGCTGCCAAGCAGGGTCAAGCCGATGATCGCAGACAGGCCAACGCCGCAAAGGACAAGGATCAGATAGCTTTGCGGATTCCCCTCGGCCAGACCATTAACGACGTTAAGAACCAGACCGCCGGCGCTAAAGATCAGCGCGAAGAGGACGCCCGGCAAAACGCGCAGGAGGTTGATCGCGATATAGATGGGATGGATGCGGTGTCGTCCGGGGGCGACAGCACCACGGGAGCCAAGCACGGTGCTGGGCCGCTCGCCTCTGGGCATCGGTTGCGGGTGATTCATGGCTGGCGCCCTATACATCTTCTTGGGCAATGCGCACCAGCACTGCCACTCTGTCGCGCAGGGCATCGGCCTCCGCAAAGGGCAGGCCGGGGATCTCATGCTCGCCGGCCGCCGTTGCCACCGTGATTGAAGCGAGGCCAAAGGCGCGCATCACCGGGCCTTGCCTGGTGTCCACATTCTGCACACGGATCAGCGGGATGATGATCCGCTTGCGCCAGAAAATGCCTTTTTGAATATCAACTTCCTCCTCCAAAACATCAAAGCACCACTGGAGCCAGCGAACCTTTGGATAGACGCCGACAAAAATGATCAGCGCCAAAGCGGCAAGTAGCAGGCCGGCCAAGATCAGCCAGTTAAAGACAAAGG
>JAISMZ010000230.1 GCA_031276475.1 Coriobacteriales bacterium | reverse complement strand
AGCGGGTGCTTCTCGCGCCAGGTCCCTGCCGTTATGGTGGCTTGATTGCTCTCGCAGGCTGAGGCGGTTGAGACGAAAATCCCCCGTGCGCTGAGTTGCGCAAGCAGCGTTTTGTTGTCTGCTCCCGGGAGGCTGAAGCTGATGATGAAGGGCGATCCGTCCTCCCGCGAGTTGATGATCACCTGGGGAAACTTTCGCCTCAAGCCCTCGGCCAGCAGTTTGTAGAGGCCGCGCGCTCGCAGCTCTGCCGCTTCGCGCTGCGAGAAACTGACGCGCACCGCCTCGGCAAAGCCGGCAATCAGCGGCAGCGCCTCCGTTCCAGAGCGGAGTTGGCGTTCCTGCCCTCCGCCATGTGCGGTAGTGTAGAGCCGCAGCCCTTTTTGTGCATAGAGGGCACCGACGCCCTTGGGCCCCCCTATTTTGTGGGCGCTGAGACTTGCAAGCTCAAATCCCAGCTCCCGCGGGCGAAAGGCAAGCTTGCCAAAGGCCTGTATCGCATCGGTATGAAGCAGGGTCTGAGGTGAATATCTGTTGCGAAGTGCGGCAATCTGCTCGAGGGGAAACCGGTAGCCGAGTTCATTTTGGACTGCCATGATGGTGATCAGGACGGGCTGCGCCTCACACGCCGTGCGGCAACCCTCCTCGTCGAAGTCTCCTCCGAATGCCTCGAGATAGGTGATTTTCCAGCCCTGGCGCTTGAGGTTGCGTACCGTCTTGGTCACCGAGGCGTGCTCGAGGGTGCTGGTAACGAGCTTGCGGCTGCCGTTGCCTTGTGCACCAGCCGCCCAGACGGCCCCCTGCAGCGCCAAGTTGTTTGACTCGGTCCCCCCGGAGGTGAAATAGATCTCGCAGGGCTCTACGCCAAGCGCCTCGGCAACCGCCTGCCGCGAGTCCTCAAGCAGGGCCTTTGCCTGCCTGCCTCGGTGGTGTTGGGATGAGGGGTTACCCCAGTTGTGCTCCAGCGTCTCGACGATTGCAGCCACCACGCTCGGATAGGGCTGTGTGGTGGCTGCGTTATCGAGGTAGACTTCGGTCATCTATTCCTTCTCGATAATATTTTTACCCGATTCTAGCTCTTCGCGCGCCCAGTGGCCCCAATGGTACAACGCGTCGCTCTCGGAGACCGTGCCGTCGCCAAACATCAGCCGGGCGGTACGGCGGTAGGGCTGAAAGACGCCGAGTCCCAAATAGATGTGCGCCAGTCCAAAGACGGCCAGGCCCAAGAAGCCAAGGTCATGCAGGAAGAGCGCGACCATCTTTATCGACGATCCGCCCAGCATGAGCATCAGCCCCGAGACTATCATCAGCAGGCTCAAAACGATGAGCATGCCGTCAGCGATGCGCTGGCCGGATTTCACCTCGTGCTGGTCGGGCATATGTACCCGTTTGGGGCCGAGCATATAGGGCACAAAGCGCTTGATGAAGGTCACGTCGTCCTTGTCCCACTTTGCCGTGTAATTCTTGAGCATATGCAAAACCCCGCGCGGTGCGATGATGGCGCTTATCAGAGGCACGACTGTAAATATCACGCCAAGTACCCGATGTGCCATGCGCATCACAAAGACCGCCTCGGCGGGCACGAGGGCTGTCAGCGGGGCAACAAAGACGAACAGCCCGGTTATCGCGAGCAGGATGCAGCTGATGACAAAGATGTCGTGGGTCAGGCGCGCCTGGAGGGAGTGCCGTTTGATATAACGTGTCATTGCCTACTCCTTTTCGCCCGTGGTGCTGACGGTCTGAAGAACCTCTCCGGTTTGGACGTCTATCGTCTCGTGGGTCTTTTGATCATAACGCAGTTCGTGGCGCTTGTAGCCCATGCCGGTCAGGAAGGAGGCGGCAAGCCCCGCGACCGTTGCCGCAGCGGCCAGGCCGGTCAGCGGTTTCATCACATCGACGGCTCCCACCAGAGCACCGACCTGGGGATCTTTGGGTAGCCCATAGGTCTCGGATTCGTATTTGAGTACGTAGATAACGTGCAGCCCGGACAGTTCGTTTTCGCCGTAAACAGAGGCTTTCTGAAAACCCTTTGCCTTGAGCACCTCCACGCGCTGATGCGCCTTGCGCAGCATTTCATCACGCTCGCCATAGGCCAGGGCACCGGGCGGGCAGGTATGCACGCAGGCGGGAACATTAAACTGTCCAATATCGCCCAGATGCGGCCCCCTGCCGTTCTCGATGCGGTCGAGGCAGGCGGTGCATTTATTGATCTTTGTGCCGTCCCTGTGATAGTGGGGGACACCAAAGGGGCAGGCCCCGGAGCAGTAGTGGCAACCGATGCAGTCCTGCTCGCGCACGCGTACAAAGCCGGTGTCCGGGTCGACGCTGAGCGCTCCCGAGGGGCAGACGGCGGCACAGGCCGGGTCGATGCAGTGCATGCAGCTCCGGCGTCCTATCGACCATTCGATGCCCCATTTTCTGCCGGTATCCTCCGCATCCGCATCGTGCTCCTCAAAACGCATCAGCAGGCGAGTGTCCCCGTTAAGATCACGCGGAGACTGGTAGGAGCCGGTTGGCTCGTTTGCGTTAAGTCCCAGTGGAGAGGGGAGCAGGTTCCAGTTCTTGCAGGCCGCCTGACATCCCTTGCAGCCAACACATTTTGAAGAGTCAAAATAAATAGCAAAATCAGCCATGATCGTCTCCTCTTAAGCTTTCTCAAGGTTTACCAGGAAGGCCTTGTATTCCGGGATAAAGCTGTTGGGGTCGCCCACGTTGGGCGCGAGGTCGTTGACGGTGTCACCGGTGGAATACGAGCCCGCCCAACTCCAGTGGTGCACCATGCCCACCTGATGGGTTGTGGTGCCATTAACCTGCAGGGGTTTTACCCGTTTGGTAACAAAGGCGGTGACCACCACCTCGCCGCGGTTGTTCCAGACGCGCACCTTGTCTCCGTTGGCGATGCCCTTCTCCTGAGCCAGCTCCGGCGAAAGCTCGATGAACTGGTCGGGCATCGCCTCTACGAGCACAGGGCAGCCGCGGGTCTGTGCGCCGGTCTGCCAGTGCTCAACAACCGAGTAGGTTGTTACGTTATAGGGATATTCGCTGCGGTCGCCTTTTTTTACGGAGGGGTGATCGGCAAACTGGATCATCGGCGAGTTCTGAGAGCCGTTCAAGATGTTGTCCGTTGGCGACTCAAAGGGCTCGTAGTGCTCGGGCAAGGCCGCGTCCTTTAATGTGGAGCAAACAAGGCGGGCGTTTTGCTCCCAGGTCATCATGAACGCCTTGTTGTTGGGCGGCGTCCAGACGGTGGAGCCGTCAGCGGACTTTGTTGAGGCGCCAAAATCCGGCACATCGTTTAAGAGCCATTCGCTGCCCGTCCATTCAACAATGGCGCGCTCGGGGTTCCAGGGCTTGCCGTTGGCGTCGGCAGAGGCGCGGTTATAGAGCACGCGGCGGTTTAGCGGCCAGCAAAACGACCATTGGCTGTACAGGCCCAGCCCGCCTTTGTCCTCAAGGCTGCGGTTGGTTATCGGCTGGGAGTCTGGGTCGAGTCTCTCGTCATTGTTGCAGTAATAACCGGTGTATATCCACAGGGCGCAGGAAGTTGAGCCGTCCGCCTGAAGATCTGCGAATGTGGAGAGCAGCTTACGGCTCTCCCAGTCCTTGCCCCAGGTGTAGCCGTTAACACCCCAGGCCACCGCACGGGGATCCATCACGCCGTCGATGTGATAATCCCATTTGACGTTGAGTATGGCCTCGGGGCAAGCCCCGCCCTCCTCCCGATAAAGGCGGACGATCTCGTTCCAGAGGCGATCGGCAATCTCGTAGTCGGGCAGCGCATCTCCTACCGGGTCGAGTGCCTTATGGCGCCACTGCACCCAACGGCCCGAGTTTGCAATGGAGCCGCTCTTCTCATAGATCAGGGCCGCGGGCAGCAGGTAGACCTCGGTGTTGATGGCAGCGGCGTCAAGATCGGGCGCCTTCCAGAAACAGGCGGTCTCGGTCTCCACCCAGTCGATGGCCACAAGCCAGTCGAGCTTGCTCAGGGACTGGCGCACGAATTTGGCGTTTGCCGCGGAGTGCGCAGGGTTCATGCCCCAGCAGAAGTACCCCTTGGTCGTGCCATCGTCCATCAGCTCGAAGGAGGAGATGGTCGTATAGTCCTTGGAGCCGATCTTGGGCAGCCAGTCGTAGCCAAAATCGTTATCGATTGTCGCATTTTCTCCATACCATTCCTTGAGCGCGGAGATGAAGAACTTCGGTTTGTTTGCGTAATAGCCGTCGCTGAGGGTCTCGGTCTCCAACCAGGCGCGCAGGCTGGGATGATTGGCGGCGGTAGGCCATTTGAGGTAACCAGGAAAATCGTAGACGAGCAGGGCAAAGTCGCTGGCGCCCTGGACGTTTGGCTCGCCGCGCAAGGCGTTCACCCCGCCACCGGCAACGCCTACGTTGCCGAGCAGCAGTTGCACGAGGCTCATGGCACGGGTGTTCTGCGCGCCGTAGTGGTGTTGGGTCTGTCCGAGGGCGTAAAGCAGGGCACCGGATTTCTCGGGTGCGCCGGTGGCGGTGTAAGTCTGATAGACCAGCTCAAGTGTTTCTTTATCCATACCGCAGATGTTGCAGACCGTATCAAGATCGTAGCGGCTGTAATGCTCTTTCATCAGGTTAAAGGAGCACAGGGGGTCGCTGAGCGTGGGGTCTTTTTTGGGAACCTTCAGCGACGGCGGTGAGAACTCGGGCACCTTGTCGCTGCGCGTATAGGCAAAGGCCCCGCCTGCCTCGGTGTTTGGCTGGCGTGTTTCTTCCGTCTGGTAACCCCAGCTTGTTGTCACGTACTTCTTGTGTTCCTCGTCCCAGCCAGAGAACTGGCCCGTCTCCACATCAAAGGTATAACGGGGGTCAATCAGATAGGAGGCATTGGTGTAGTTCAGCACGTACTCGTGCTGCCACCGGTCATGCTCGATGATATAGTTGATCATGCCGCCCCAAAAGGCAATGTCTGTGCCCGAGCGGATGGGGCAGTAGATGTCTGCCACCGTGGCGGTACGCGTGTAGCGGGGATCGACGCAGATCCAGGTGCCGCCGTTTTCAACAGCGCGCTGTACCCAGCGGGAGCTCTCAGGGTGGTTCTCCACATTATTGGAGCCGCAGGTTAAGATGACGTCGGCGTTTTTAAAATCGCACCAATGCCCGGTCATCGAGCCGCGCCCAAAGGTGGCTGCCAGACCAGAAACCGTCGAGCTGTGGCAGACGCGGGCCTGGTTGTCAAGAATCACGACACCGAGCGACCGCATCGATTTGAGGATCAGGTAGTCCTCCTCGTTGTTTTGTTGGGAGCCACCAAGGCTTGCGATGGCCTCGGTGCGGTTGACCGTCACGCCGTCTTCTGTCTCGATGAAGGTTGCGTCGCGCGTCTCCTTAACGTGGCGCGCGATCTCGGCGATGGCATCGTCCCAGCTGATCTCCGTCCAGTCGCTGGCGCCGGGGCGGCGCACCTTTGGGGTGGTGTTGCGGTTGGGATTGTGGATCACCTCCCGCGTGTCCTCGGTGACGATATTGCGCAGTTGGAACTGCGACATGCCCTTGGAACAGAGGCCTCCCTGATTGATTGGGTGGTCGCTGTCGCCCTCCAGGTTGATCAGCTCTCCGTCGCGAACCGACGCGATGGTGCCGCAGCCGCCCGCACAGTAGCAGCAGATGTTTGTGTACTCCTCGGTGTTGACGAGTTTCCAATCTGAGCTATCGGCGAAGGCAAGCGTGCTTGACTGTGTGGAAAGTCCAAAGGCAAGGCTGGTGGCGACGGCTGTGCCGCCTACCTTGAGAAAGCTCCTCCTAGTTAACTCCATATAACTATCTCCCTTCTAAAGAAACAGCTTCCCGGACTCCCAGTCAGACCCCGCTGGTGCTGTTTGGAGATCTGAGCCGTGCAGATGACGAATGCACGGTAGAGATGTTATGGGAGTTATATCAATTCAAGCAACTCTCAGTATCGCTAATCTGAAGCGCTGTTGTAGACAGTGAGTGGGCGGGAGGTCTGTATTTGCAAGCGAACGTCGTGGCAGGTTTTCAGACTGAGGGGAAACGGGCGGTCGGCGGCGGTGAGTGGCGACGGCCTTGAGGTGCCGTGGCGTTGGTGTTGCAGCGGTATGGAGACGAGCGGTGCTGTTCTGGCTGCGAGTGGCGCTTTTCTCGTTGCCTCCCGCGCGCAGCCGTGGGTCTGAGGACTACGGTGTCTTGATTATCGCGCAGATCAGTTGCCTTCCGCGCGCAGTTGTGAGTTAAGGGCTATCTGGTCGAGGCGTGCCATGACCACATCCTCAACGTCAAAGGAGAAGGGTACGCGCAGGCTCTGGGCAAACGTCGTTCGGGTATAACCCCCGCACTGATCGCAGAGATAGAGTCGATGCGCCTCGTCGCCCTGAATGTGAGAATAGTGCAGTTTGCCCTGATTGCTGGTACCGCAGCGAGGACAACGAATGCGCTCGAATTCCCACTGCATGCCGCAGAGGGAGCAAAACAGCAGACGGCCGTTTTTTGTTCCCGAAGGCAGATTGCCAACGCAGGAGGCGCTTGCCTGACTACCACAAACTGGGCAGAGCAGTGGCTTGTGCCCGACACTGTCGTTGCCGCCAGAGGGCAGGGTAGCCAAAAGCGCGTCAGCGGTCGGTTCAAGCAGAGGGCGCAGTGCCAAAGCGACGTTGATGGCGACTGTCTGCACGAAGGCTTGCGGGTGTCCCAGAGCATTCAGACGCCTGCAAAGGGCCGCGATGAAAGCGTCTGGGCTAGAGCCGGCTCCTGCGTTGTCACGCTCGGCGGTGTCACGCTCGGCGGTAGCAGCTTCGTCCGCAAGGCCGTTCGCCTGCAAGGCCAGCCCCGCCCAGTCAAAGCGGGTAAGCGCGTCGGCCAGCTCTGCGTCAAGGCCCGCATCCGTGGCAAGGCGCGCCGCACAGCCCTGGAGGGCATCGCCAAATAATGCGACATCAAGCTCGAGAGGAGCCATTTTGAGCAGCGGCTTTTCACTCCAGTACCACTCAGCCAGGGGCGCTCCCTGAACGACGACGACCCTGCCTGCCTCAAGCACTCTGGCCTTGATGCCTTCCTGAAACTCCCAGATTTTCGAGAAGAACTCCAGGCGTGCGCTATCATCTTCTGCAAGCTGCGGGCGGTAAGCGCAGACAGCGGCCTGTGCGGTGTCTAGATCCATCTCGTTCCCTTCATCAGATGGCATGCAATGATTTATCGGTGTCTCCGAGGCGAACCCGGGCTGTTATCGGTAGCTATCGATAACTGACAGCTGGTACTCTACCAAAAACGAGCCACCTTCGCTGTGGCCAACAGCACGCAATCCGGTGCCGGCACGTCTTGGAGGAGGCCTGTAAAGATCCGCTCAGTAAGGTTTAGACCAGCGTGAAGCCGCCCAACAACGCGTTGGGGATGGCGTCATCGATCCTGCCCTCTATGCGGCTTTGGTAGGAGAGGGCGGCAGGGCTATGCGGCGGCCAGAGTTCGTTAAACCAACGTTTAAAAGCGACGTTGTTGTAGGTAAGGGGGAGGGCTTCCACGTAAACTCCGGCCACTTCAGCTCGATAGAGGGCCTGCGTATGTGTGGATAAGGCAATGCGCGATACCAGTCCAAAGTCCTGCCCGCTGAAGTTGGGCATCCCGGCTGCACCGTTATTGATGATGGCACAGGCTTTAGGGGCGGTGGCAGCGGCAACGGCGGTGGCAGCGCTGCTGTCAAGGGGGGCGGGCCTCACCTTGGCGTCGTCACTGCCGCCGTTGCCGCCGTTGCCGCCCCTGCCGCCGCTGCCGCCGCTGCCGCCAGTGTCGTTGCCCTTGCCGCTATTGCCGTCGTTGCCTTCGGCAGCGGGCAGTACCAGCGCAACAGGTGCACAGGTGTGCGTGACGGCCAGCACGCTGATCTTCAGATCGTCTG
>JAISMZ010000214.1 GCA_031276475.1 Coriobacteriales bacterium | reverse complement strand
CTTGCCGACTACATCATCCCCGGCACCGACTGGATGGAGCGCCCGCTGCTCAGCACCTGCGAGGACTCCAACGACTTTGTCGTCGCCGGCGACCGCGGCGTTGCCCCCATCGGCGAGCGACGTACCGACTATGAGTTCTTCCGCGAGCTCGGTCTGAAGTTTGGGCAGGCGGAGTACTGGCCCTGGGAGACCTATGAAGACGTCGTCGCCCACCGCGTTGAGCGCGTTCCCGGCCTTGACTATGAGAAGGTCGTCACCGCTGGCATCTACAAGCCGCAGGAATCCCAGTACTATAAGTTCCGCAACAAGCTGAAGAACGGGCAGACCCGCGGCTTCGCTACACCTTCGCGCAAGGCGGAGATCGTGCCTTCGGTCATACAGGATCTCAACTACGACCCGCTGCCCTTCTACCGTGAGCCTCCGGAAAGCCCAATCAGCCAACCTGAGCTGGCCAAGCGCTATCCGTTCCGCCTTACGACCTCCGGCCGCGTGAGCCCGCAGTACCATGCCGAGATGCGGCAGATCGGCTACGGCATGCGCTCGATGAACCCCTACCCGATGACCTTCCTGAACATCGACGACGGACGCGACCTTGGCATCCGCGACGGTGACTGGATCTGGATCGAGACCCCACGTGGCCGCATCCGCCAGGTCGCCCATCTCGGCTGGGACATCCAAAAGGGCGTCGTGCAGGTTCCGCCGTCCTGGTGGTATCCGGAGCTTCCGAGTGAAGAGCCCTGGTCGCAGGGTGTCTTTGAGTCGGCCGCAAACGTCCTGCTCGACGACTCTATTGAGAGCCTCGACCCGATGACCGCCAACTGGTGGGGACGCGGACTACTCTGCAACATCTATCCCTGCTTTGACGCACGGGATCGCTCCGATCAGGTCGTGACCTCTGACGACCTTGCCAAGGGCGACACCTTCTTTGACAGCCAGAGTGCATTTTTGGGCTCCTGGGATATAAAGAAGTAGCTTTTGGAGTGTGTGGCCACCTGTTGGTCGCAGGTTCTGTTCGCGTGCATCCTCCCCTGGCAACGGGGGAGGATGCGACGAACAGAACCAGAGGGAGCAGGACAAAGTGCGGCGCTGCGATCGCTGTGATGATTGCCCGATGCAAACGTCGATACGTACGGATGCTGGGCCAAACAGAACCTACCGATGAATCGAGAGGTGAGCCAAGATGTGCTTCAACCCATCAGGAACCGACAATATCAACAAGGAGTGCCCCAAATGCGGGCTTAACCAGGACGGCACCAATGCCGTCTGCCCCCAGTGCGGCTACGAGTTTCCCGAGGCCGCCGCAAAACGCCGCACCCGGGAATGTCCCCAATGCGGCTCGCAGCAACCCCTGACCGCCCGGCGATGTAGCGAGTGCGGCTTCATCTTCCCCCGAACCGCGGTGCCAGGCGGCATAGGCGCAGGTCCCAAAGGTCCCAAAGGGCCTAAGGCGCCAGGCGCCTGAGCGGTATCTGGGGAGGAGGATTGAGGAGGATTGATGAAGCGGCTCGAAAACCTGAGCGATCCCGCAATTGAGGTTCGCAAATCGATGTGCTATTTCTGCCACACGAACTGTGGCGTTTTGGCTTACGTCAAAGACGGCGAAGTGCTGGCGATAAAAGGCGATCCCGGCCATCCTGTGAACAAAGGCGGCCTGTGCTGCCGTGGCAATATCGCCTTAAAGCACCTCGACCATCCCGACCGGATCAATAAACCGCTTAAGCGCAAGGGGGAGCGCGGTGCCAACCAATGGCAGGAGATCAGCTGGCCTGAAGCCCTGGATGAGATTGCCGAGAGGCTCGCCGCCATCAAGGAGAAATACGGCGCGGAGGCCGTTGCCACCGCAGGGGGAACGCTGCGCACCGATGACTGGGCGCGCCGCCGCTTCATGAATCTCTTTGGCAGCCCAAACGGTTTTCACAACGCGCTTCTCTGCTGGATCCCAACCTTCATGATTGAGGCAGCGATTTCGGGCTGGAGCCCGTTTGTCAGCGATATGGCAAACAGCCGGATTGCCGTGATCTGGGGAGCCAATCCCGGCGCCTCCACGCTACCCTCGATGCGCGGCATCACCGACCTGCAGAAAAAGGGTTTAAAGGTTATCGTCATCGACCCGCGCTTTACCGAGACAGCCGCGCACGCCGATCTCTGGCTGCCGATTCGCCCCGGTGCCGATCTGGCGCTGGCCCTGGCCTGGATAAACGTGATCATCACCGAGAAGCTCTACGACAAAGACTTCGTGCAGGACTGGTGCATAGGCTTTGAGCAGCTGGCCGAGCATGTAAGGGAATACACGCCCGAGTGGGCAGGCCCGCTGACCTGGCTCGAGCCCGGCCTTATCCGCGAAAGTGCCCGGCTTTATGCCACAAACACCCCGGGCAACATCCAATGGGGAACGGCGCTTGACCAGCAGGGCCGACCCTCGGGAGCCGGCATTCAAGCGCGCGCCATCCTGCGGGCGATCTGCGGCAACATCGACTGCCCGGGCGGCGATCTGATGCCCGGCCCGAGTTACGAATACGTGGTTGATGAGGAGCTGGAGGCCAATGACTGGCTGAGCGAAGAGCAGAAGGCCAAGCAGATCGGCTCCGACAGCTTCAGGCTCTGTGCCTGGCCGGGCTACCAGCTGATCAGCGACATCGCAAAGGAGAGATGGGGCAAGGCGCCAACCGCCGAGTGGATGTGCGAGGCCAACGCCCCAGCGGTGTTCAGGGCGATACTGACCGGCGAGCCCTACCCGATTAAAGCCCTGATAGTCAGCGCCACCAACCCGGTGAACTCCTACGGCAACAGCCAGGAGGTGCTGGCGGCACTAAAAAAGGTGGAGTTCCTGGTGACCTGCGAGTACTGGATGACCTCGGCGGCGCTGTACTCCGACTACGTACTACCCATCGCCGGCGCACTGGAGCGACCGATCATCCATAACAGCTACGGCTGTTCCTCCTCCCTGATTGCCTCAGAGCGGGCCATCGAGCCCCTGCACCAACGCGGGACCGACTATTGGTTTTGGCAGGGCCTGGGCCTGCGGCTGGGCCAAGACGAGGACCTCTGGCCCTGGGATAACGAGGAGGAGGCCTACTTCTACATCGTCTACCCGCTGGGCTTTGAGGTTGAGGATTATGACGAGTTTGTCGAGACGGTGGGATCGTATTTTCCCGAGCCCGAATACTACCGCTATAAAGAGGAGGGCTTCTTTACCCGCTCGGGCAAAGTCGAGCTTTACTCCAGCGTGCTTGAGGAGTTGGGATATCCGCCTCTGCCCACCTACACAGGCCCGGTAGAAAACGAGATAGACCATCCCGAGATCGCCCGGGACTATCCGCTGGTGCTCTCGGCAGGCGGGGGCTTCATGCCCTTTCACCACTCCGAGGAATTCAACATCCGGGAGCTGCGCTACATCCGTCACGATCCCTTCATGGAGATCAATCCCAAGACCGCCGCAGAGCTGGGCATCCGCGACGGCGACTGGTGCTGGATCGAGACGCGCCGTGGCCGCTGCCGCCAACGGGCGAACCTGACCAACGGCGTGCACGAGAAGGTGATCATCACCCAGCGTGGCTGGTGGTATCCCGAGCGCGATGCAAGCGGGCCTGACCCCTTTGGTGTCTTGGAGTCAAACACCAACGTGCTTACCGCCACCGACGCGGATCAGTGCGACCCAATCAGCGGCACCTGGGCCAACCGCGGCCTGCTCTGCCGCGTATACAAAGACGAGGAAGGCGGCAAACGATGAGCCAAGCGATGAGTGCCCGCTGCGCAGGCTCAGGGCTATCCCGTTTTGCGGCCCGCCAAAAGCAAGAGGGAGGCCCAAGATGACGCGCTATGCCATGGTCATGGATACCCGACGCTGCATTGGCTGCGACTCCTGCACGATAGCCTGCAAGATCTGGAACGACCTGCCACTGGAGATCGTCTTTAACCCGGTTATCACCAACGGGCCAGAGGGTACTTATCCACATCTGCACATGACCCACCTGCCGCTGATCTGCATGCACTGCGAGGAGGCGCCCTGCGTACACGTCTGTCCCACCGGCGCTTCAAAAAAAGACGAGGACGGGATAATCTGGGTCGATCCGCAAAGCTGCATCGGCTGCGGCGCCTGCGTTGTCGCCTGTCCCTATGACGCCCGCCACAAGGACAGGGAAAGCGGTGTGGTGATGAAGTGCGATTTTTGCAAAGACCGGGTGCGCGGCGGACAGGAGCCGCACTGCGTATGGACCTGCCATCAACGGGCGCGCGTCTTTGGCGACCTTGACGACCCCAAAAGCGAGGTATCGTTGTTGGTCAACTCCCTTCGCAGCGAGCAGCTGTTCGCCGAGCTGGAGACCGAGCCTCAGGTCTATTACCTGTTTGGGATGGGAGGTCAGGGATGACATCTATAACCAGCAAGGAGCAAACGCCGCGAAGTCACGTCTGGAGCTGGCCGATAGCCGGCTATCTGTTCTTGGGCGGGCTGGGGGCAGGGATGACCTTCGTAATCGCCCTGCTCGATCTGACCACAGGCCTGGCGGACGCCTTTGTCGCCGGCATCTTCTTTGCCATCGTCGCCCTGGGGCTCGGCAGCTTCCTGCTGATTTTTGAGCTGGGACGCCCCTTGCAGTTTTGGCGCGTCTTCTCCCGGCAGACCGCCGTTTTAACCTTCGGCGCCTGGATGGTGGTCTGTCTGATAGTCATCGACGCGCTTTTCTTCAGCTTTGCCTGCGGCTGGTTTCCCTGGAGCGGCGTCGCCTTCGGTCGCAGCGCCTGCGCCGTGGGCGGCCTGCTGCTCTCCAGCGGCGTCCTCGTCTACACCGGCGTTGAGCTTTCCAGCATGAAGTCGCGCCCGTTTTGGAACACCCCGGCCCTGCCCATCGTCTTCGTGCTCTCTGGCATCCTCACAGGACTGGGAGCAGACCAGCTGCTGGTCGGCCTGCTGCCAACAGCTGACGCCTCCCTGATGGAGCTGGGAGTAGCAAGCCTGCTTGCCCAGGCGACACTGGCCTTAAC
>JAISMZ010000206.1 GCA_031276475.1 Coriobacteriales bacterium | reverse complement strand
GCAGAAACGGGGCAGAAATAGGGACGTGGGGACGGTAGACTGTGTGAAAATTCCAGGGACACAAAGGGGACGTACTCTTTTGTGTTCCTGGGAAAACCATTGCCTGTGATGAAACCTTGTTTCCAGGAACACAAAAGAGTACGTCCCCTTTGTGTCGTCTCACAATCTTAAAAATGGTATAATTGTTTGCGTTATACACAACGCGGCAGGAGGGTGCCCTTTGAATCGCTCATCAGCAACTGCCGACAGGGCCCGGCCCACCGATTCCGCTGGCATTGAGTCGCAAAGACAGCCAAAACAGCCCAAGCACGATTGGAACGCCATAGTCGCGGCCAGAAAGGCCTTTTTGGCCAACGGAACACTGCCACAGTCCCCGCCGGTTCAGCCGGAGGTGCTGCAGTCCTGGCAGCGCTGCCGCGAGATGGGCATCGACCCTGAGCGCAGTTGGCTATGCCAAGAGCTCTCGGAGGCAGAATACGAGAACGTCTTTGCCACTCATCAGGAGCTGGTAAGTGCCGTGCGACCCTATCTGGATATGATTGACAACCTGGGGCTGACCCATGATTATATCTTTGAGTTAGTAGCCGAAAATGGCACCTCGCTGCTGCAGAAGGGCGATCTGTCGCTGCATACGATTGTTTCCGATAAAGCTGTATTTGGTGAGGAGACCATGGGCACCAACGCCCATACGCTCTGCATGCGCCACAACAGACCGATTCAAGTGATGGGCGCAGAGCATTACTGCAGTGCGCTGCTGCATCTGGCTGCCAGCGCCGCGCCAATCTGCAACCGTGAGGGCGCGGTAATCGCCTCGCTGCTGCTCACCCAGCCCTTGCCGGAAACACCTTGGGCGCCGGCCTATCACAAGCTCTCCAGTTATACGCTCGGGCTGCTGACCAGCATCTCTGCCGCCGTAGAGAATCAGTTGCGCTTCACGCAGTACTACGACCAGTTCAAGGATCTGCAGGGGCAGTTCAACGACCTGGTATTAAGCTCCAGCCAGATTCGCCACATCCTCGACACCGCCGTGGACACCAGCAATGACAGCATCGTCGTAATCTATCCCGACGGCTCAATTGCCGGGGTCAACCTCAACGCCAGCCACCTGCTTAGAACCTCCGCAGAAGAGCTTGTCGGCCTGCCAGTTAAGGAAATGCTCGGCGTAAATTGGCCAGAAGAAATGTTTGATTATCTTAACTCACCCTACGAGAAGAGCGTGACTATCAACTCGCGAACCTTTCGCCTTGTGGCCAATCCGATAACCAACAAGAACACTCACGAGCTGGAAAGCATCCTGATTAAACTGCGCGACATCAACAAGGTGTCCCGACAAAGCGCCAGCGTCGGCGACGCAGCAGAAATCAGCTTCGCAGACATCCTCGGACCGTCACAGGCGCTCAGAGACGTGCGCGCCCTGGCTCGGCGCTTCTCCACAACTTCTGAAAACGTCTTGGTGGTGGGTGAGAGCGGCTCGGGAAAGGAATATTTTGCCCAGGCGATGCACAACGAATCCCGACCGGACGGGCCGTTCATGTCCATCAACTGCGCGGCCATCCCCCCGCGGCTGATAGAAAGCGAGCTCTTTGGCTACGAAGGCGGCAGTTTTACCGGCGCTGACCGACGCGGCAAGCCGGGCAAGATAGAGTTAGCCCATAACGGCACCCTGTTTTTGGATGAGATCGGCGATATGCCTTTGGAGCTACAGGCCACCCTGCTGCGGGTTCTGGAGAACAAACGCGTCATGCGCCTGGGCGGTAAAGCCTATAAGCCGGTTGATTTTCGCCTGATTGCGGCGACCAATCGCAATCTGTTTAAGATGGTTGACGAGGGCAACTTTCGCGAGGACCTCTTCTATCGCCTCTCGGTGCTCACCTTTACCATCCCGCCGCTGCGCGAACGGGGAGACGACCTGCAGTTCTTCATCGATTACTACCTTGATGAATGCCACCGCCAAAACGCCGAGACCGACCGCCACTTTAGCGCCGAAGCCATGCAGGTCCTGCAAGATTATTCCTGGCCGGGCAATGTTCGCCAGGTACGCAATGTCGTCTACTCCTCCTATTATGCGGCTTCAGGGGATAGTATTACCCCCGCCGAACTGCCCGCCTATCTGCTTGGTGGCGCAGCGCTTGCAGCTCAGAACAGCGACGAGGCTGCGAGCATGTCTGCGGCCGACAGCGCAGGACACACGGGTACACAAACGGCCGACGCTGCTGGGGGCGCACCCGTACCAACGGCCAGCAACAACGGGCCGCAGCTCAGCGCATCCCTGCAATTATCCAAATTGGAGGAGGATGCCGTCAGAGCCGCCTACGAGCAGTCCGACCACAACGTCGCGCAGACCGCACGAACGCTGGGCATCAGCACCGCCACCGCCTACCGCAAGTTAAAGGCCTTAGGTATCGGCTGAGGCTATTCGGACTGCGGCCACAAAGACACAGGGCATGGCAGAGGGATAAGTGCAAAAAGCTTCCCTCTTGTGTCCCAGCTTGCGTAAAAACGGCAGTGGAGTGGACTCAGATCTCAGAGAGCAGGCAGCTTGGGCAGTGGCTTGAACATCCTGTACAGCCCTCTCACCGGCTCGGCATTGCTTAACAGTG